>CAMOYT010000022.1 GCA_946630315.1 uncultured Bacillota bacterium
GATATTATGTGTAATAAATATATTAAATTTGATATGTTTGCTAAAGAAGCTGAAAAACTAGGAGCAGACTATATTGCAACAGGACATTATGCTAGATTAGAAGATGGAAAACTATTACGAGCAAAAGATCTTAATAAAGATCAAACTTATTTCTTATGTCAAGTATCTCACGACCAATTAAAAAATGTGTTATTTCCAATAGGAGATATGTTAAAACCAGATGTTAGAAAAATAGCTGAAGAATATGATTTAATAACAGCTAAGAAGAAAGACTCAACAGGAATATGCTTTATAGGAGAAAGAAATTTCAAAAACTTCTTAAAGAATTATCTACCTAATACACCAGGTGATGTAGTAGATATAGATACAAATAAAGTAGTAGGAAAACATTCTGGTCTAATGAATTATACAATTGGTCAAAGAAGAGGACTAGATATTGGTGGTACTGATGATAGAATGTTTGTAGTTGGTAAAAACTTAGAAAAGAATATTCTATATATTTGCATCGGAGAAGATAACGATTATTTAGTAAGTACATCATGCTTAGTAAATGAAATAAACTATCTTGGAGATGAAAAATTAACTGAATGTACTGCTAAATTTAGATATAGATCTAAAGATGTTCCAGTAAAACTAGAATGGTTAGATAATGGTGAAGTAATAGTAAGATATGAACAAGGAGAAAAAAGAGTAACACCAGGACAAGCATGTGTCTTCTATAATGGAGATGAATGCTTAGGTGGAGGTATTATCAAAGAAGTAAGAAAAGAAGATAAAAAACTTTGGTATTTACTATAGGGGAATATGATTAACGAATATACTAATCTAAAGCTAACTAATGGAAGAAGAATTCATTACAACAAGTTAGTAATAGAAAAATTAAAAAGAGATATCGCAAAAACACTAAGTAATTATAATATTAAAAGACATACTAAAGATTTCTTCATACCAGTAGAAATCTACTATAATAATGCTATAGAAGGATATTATGATGACTATAAAGAAATATTAGAAGAACTAATTAGTTCAACTTCTCTACATTATGAAAAAAGAAATAGAATAATTAATTCTTTTAATGCTTATGACTACATATTACAAAAGCCAGAAATAACAAAAGATAATTTAAAACACTTATATGATTTAATAAGTAAAGACATATTAGAAGAATCATCACTTAAAAATATGGGAGAATACTACCGTAATAATGGAGTATGTATAATAAATAATGGATTATTTGATTTTGATAAAGGAGTAGATGAAGATAAAGTAGAAGAATATATGTCTAAACTATATACTTATCTAGATAATGATACAAGTAAAGATAAAATAGATGAATTTATTAGATCTCAAATAATTCACTTTTACTTTGTCTATATTCATCCATATTTTGATGGTAATGGAAGAACTGCCAGAACTCTATCAATGTGGTACTTATTAGAAAAAGAGTCATATCCATTTCTTCTTTTTAATAGAGCTATCTTTCTTCATAAACATGAATATTTAAAATTAATAAGAAAAGCTAGAAAAACAGGAGATTTAACTAAGTTTTTAGCATTCATGTTAAAAAGAGTAAAAGAGGAATTAGAAAAAGATATGATTATAGATAATATAGAATACTTATCAGAAAATGAAAAAAGAGTAATAGAATACTACTTATCATTAGATAATAAAACTATAAAGAACTTAGCTAGTTTTTATAACAGAGATCCACATCTAAGTATAAATAAAACAATAAGTGAAGTAATAATGCCATTAATAGATAAAGATATATTACAAATAACAAAAGAGTTAAAAGAGACAAATGACTTTGTAATAGAACTTAATCCCAAATATATAAAGGAGGTAAGTTATGGACCAAGAACGTATAGGAAAATTAATCAAAGAACTACGTAAAAACAACAATCTTACTCAAAAAGATTTAGCAGATTCACTTGGTGTAACTTACCAAGCCGTATCTAAATGGGAAAATGGTAAAAATATCCCAGATATATCAATCTTAAAAGAATTGTCAAATAAATATAATATAGATATAAATGACTTATTAGAAGGAAATAATATAAAGAAAAAGAAGAATAAACTATTATTGATTATTCCAATAATAGTAATAATTATTCTAATTGGAGTATTATTAATTACTATTAATAATAACAACTTTGAATTTAAAACTATTTCTTCAAAATGCCTTGATTTCAAATTATCTGGAAGTGTTGCTTATAATAAAGACCACTCATCACTATATATATCTAATATAGAATTTTGTGGTAAAGAAAATAATGAAGTATATAAAAAGATAGAATGTAATTTATATGAGACATATAATAATACTGAAGTAAAAATAAGTTCATGTACTAAAAAAGAAAATCTATCTTTAAAAGAATATTTAAAAGTAACAAAAATAAATGTTAATAATTATAAAACATCATGCCCTAATTTTAAAGATTCTAAATTATATCTAAAAATAGAAGCAACAACTACTGATAATAAAAAAGAAGACTTTAATATACCAATTAAATTAGAAGATAATTGTTAATTCAACTTAAAGTTTAGTTTCAAACTAAACTTTTTTTGTTATAATTATCTTGGAGTTGAAGAAAAATGAAAAAGAAATTATTAATATTTAGTTTAATCTTAATAGTAGGATTATTCCTAACAGGATGTGGAAATACCACAAGTGATGCCCTAAAGTTTAAAGAAGAATATGAGAGTTTAAATGGAGAAAAAACAGATTCTGGTGCACGTATTAGAAATCTAAATATTCCAAAAGATAATCCATTTGTCTATTCAACAGCAAAAGAAATAAATAGTAAGATTGATAAAGGCGATACTTTTATGGTTTATTTCGGTTTTAGTAAATGTCCTTGGTGTAGATCAATAATGGAACAATTTATAAAAGTTGCTAAAGACAATAATGTAAATACTATTTACTATGTTGATGTATTAGATATTCGTGATGTAAAAGAAGTAAAAAATGGAGAGGTAGTAACAACAAAAGAAGGAGATAAAGACTATATGGCCTTAATAGAAAAAATAGGCAATGTCTTAGAAGATTATACTTTAGAAGAAGCTAATGGTAATAAAGTACCTACAGGAGAAAAACGTATCTATGCACCTAATATAGTAGTAATATCAAAAGGAAAAGCTATAAAATTAGAAACAGGAATTGCTGATGATTTAAAAGACCCATATGATACATTAACAACAACAATGAGAAAAGATACTTATGATAAACTAAAATGTATCATGAAATGCTTTAACGATGAACAAGCAACTTGTAGTAAAACAATGTGCTAAATAAAAAATAAATAAGAATATTAAACAAATATTCTTTTTTTTGTATAGATATTTTGATATAATTAAGATAATAGGTGAAAGTATGAAAAGAGTAAATAAAAAGACAATTGTTGAAATAATAATCATCATAAGTATACTCCTAATATGCTTTCTTTATTTGTGGTCTAAAGGAACAAAAGCTGCCTATGAGACAGAAGTAGAACAAAGCTCACAAATGCCTATAGCTGGTTGGCATATTACAGTAGATGGAGAAGACGTAACAACAGAACAAGAAAAACAAATAAGTATTTCTGATATAACTTGGAATACTTCTCATACACGTCCTGGAAAAGTATCTCCTGGAAGCACTGGAACAATGACTATTATAATAGACCCACATGGTACAGAAACAGCTCTAAAATATGAATTAGAAATAATAGATAAGCAAGTAGATCCCAATACTGTACTAAAAGTAAATAGTGTAACAAGTCCTAATACAACACTAAATAAAAATGGAAACAAGTATTCTGGATACATTTATTTATCAGATATTGATCGTGATCTAAAACCAAGAATTATTTTAGATGTTGAATGGGAAAATGATGATGATGTTAATGACCTAGATAGGGAAATTACTTCTCAAGAAGATTATTTATTAATAAAATTTAATGCAACTCAATATAAAGGAAGTTAATATGAAAGAAAGAATTAGTAATAAAATTCATATAAAGTATTACGAAGAAAAGAAAAGATTTCTTCTTTTTGCTGTTGGAATATTATTACTATTATTTTTAGCTTTCTATATCTTAAATAGATCTTTTGCTTCATATGAAAGTAATGCTAGATTAAATGCTGGAATAGATCAAGCATTATACATATTTGGAACAGATGAAATAGACTTTAATCTAGATCCAGAACAAATAGTACCAAGTGATGATCCATATGTTTATAAATTTAGTATTCAAAACTATGATGATGAAAAAGATACTGATGTCGATATAGAATATACAGTAGACTTGCGTACAACAACAAACCTACCAATAACTATAAAATTATATCGTAATGAAAATTATGATGCAGCTGGTGCTAATAACTTATTAGGAGATCCAGTAATTAAACAAGATGAAGATAGTGCATATTACAGAACTTATAATCAACTAGGAGCATATGATATGCCTTATACAGCAAGAACAAAAGATATTTATACAATAGTAATAAATTATCCAAAATCATTTAGTGATTATGAAGTATATGCTGACTATATAGAAGATATAGAAATAACTATTAAATCAAAACAAGTAATTTAAAAGGAGTGATACTATGATGAACAAAATAAGAGAACATAAAAAATTAAGTATAATTATCTTAGTTGTTTTAGTAGTCTTTGTCATCATAGGAATTACTTTTGGTAGATATATCTATAATATGATTAATAACTATATCCTAGAAACAAAAGGCTTTTACTTCAATAGTAGTGTCTTAGCTGTAAATACTAAAAACTATAATATACGTAACTGGGATGGTGTTAATAGTTATACATTAAATATTGATTTAAATAATAGAAAAAACTCATTAATTACAACTAAAGAAGATATTGCCTATGAAATAGAATTATCATGTAGTAATAATGTAGAATGCACAAGTTCAAAAGAATCAAGCGTTATCTATAAAACATCAGGTGAAGATAGTTTTACTGTTACTATGACACCACTAGGTAACTTTACAGAAACAGATGAAGCAGTAGTAACAATAAAAGCAAGAAGCACATCTCCATATAAAAAAGAATTATCAGCTGTCTATCATATAGGTATTGAAACAAGTAACTTTACTTATGAAATAATAGATAATCCAGGAGATATATATTTTACTTTAAAAATGACTAATTCACTTACATTTTACAAAGTAGATGAAGCTTTTGGATCATATCAAGTAGGAGATAAAATAGGTCTAGAAGAATATGATACATTAAGTGATGATGACAAAGCAAAAACAACATCAGCAACAGTTGACTTATCATTTAATCCTAATGATGTAATACTTGATATGACTAATTCATCATATATTCATAGAATAGCTAATTCTGAAACAACAGAATCTATATCTGGCTATCAATATGTAAGCGGTTATTCACTAAAAATACCAGCTGCATCATCAGAACAAGTAATATTCTATAAAAAAGATCGTAATATGGATTATACATATCCAATAACTAATGAAGAATCAATAATAAATTTAACTGCAACATTAGCACAATAGTATGCTATAATTATGAAGAATAGGGAGGCTAGTGCATATGAATGTAATAGATGAATATATGAACTTTTTAATAACTAGATATGTAAAGTATGCATTAGTATTCTTTAATGACGATACAGATCTATTATTTATAAAAGAACAATTAACATATTTATTTAAAATATATACTAATTATAAATATTACAACTTAGTCGCAACAATCGATGATCCAGATAAATATGAATATAATAACTTAGTAAAAGAATTCGATGGAATGAAAGTAGAATTATATTATGAGTTAGCCAATCATGAATTAGAATTATCTAATAAAGTATATTCAACAAGAAAAGAATTAATAGAGAAAGCTTATCATGTTGGACTATTTATAGTAAGAATGGTCGATAATGAAGAACTAAGTCCAGAACTAATAAATAAGTTATTAGATGAAGATGATCTAATGAATAAATATATAAATAAATTTAGAGATGAATTAATTAACTTAGTAAAAGATACTAAAACTATTTCTAATAAATTCTTTAAAGAAGAACAAGAATACTATATAACTAATTATTTAAAATTTGATAAAGATAATGACTTGTTCTATGTAACTCTAACTCCTAATATTAAAATGTTAGAGAATAATTATAAGAAAACATTAGTAGAACGTATCTTTGAAGATGGAAGATTAACAAAAGACATTACTGAGTTAATTATTAATAAAATAAGTAAGAACATCTTACAAAGAACAATAAATAATGAGTACATTGAAAAATACATGATTAAAATAGATGATTCATTATTCTCACATGGTAGTTTTATCCTAGGAGATTTAATAAATAACCCATTATTTAGAAAATATGTAATACTTCTAACAGAATTCAATACATATACTACCAAGACTAAGTTCTTTCAAAACTATGAATGTGCATGCTTACAAGATATGTCACATATTGCTGATGTAAGAGAAAAACTAAATGATATTGATAACTTAGGAGCCTTTACAACAGTAGTAATTAATAAATATAAAGATAGAGATTATGATACAATCTCAACTTATCAAGGAAACTTCAATTTATATATCCGAGGGGAGGTTAGATGATGGATACCTACGTAAGATTTTTATATGAATTTTTATCAGTATTCTTTTCAGGTATAGGTATGATTTTTGGTGGAATAGTAAATGGTTTTATCCAAATGTTTAATCCAAAAAATTATATTTATACTATAGAATTCTATAAAAATGATTTTTCTGGTCCTGAATGGGTAGCAGTAGGATTTGCTGTTCTATTACTAGTAGTTATTTTAGGACTAATAGTATTACTAATATACTTTTTAGCAAAAAAATATATTAAGTTTAGAAAAACATTAGTAGAACAAGAATCTATGCTAGAAGAAATAGGACAATTAAATAAAACAGTAAAAGACTTAGTAGAAGAAAAAGAAAAGATTCTTGCTATGAAAGTTTCTCAATTAGGATTAAAACCTGGTGAAGAAGCAGAAATAACAAATGAAGAAGAAGTAACAGGAGATGAAGAACAAGATCCAGATAAAATTAATCTTGATAATGTCAGATTCTCTAAACTACATGCTATAGATGTAGCTTATAAAGGCTATACTGTTCAAAAATATAATAATGACTTTACACTAGAACAATTAGTAGAATTATTCAGAAACTTTGCAGCATCAAAACTAAAACTATATTATACAACAGAGATGATTAGATTATTTATAAGTGCTTTAAGTGCTACAAAGCTAGTAATCCTACAAGGTATTTCTGGTACAGGTAAAACTTCACTTGCATATGCTTGGGGTAAATTTATTAAAAGAGATGCTATAATCGCTTCAGTACAACCATCTTGGAGAGACCGTACCGAGTTATTTGGATATTTTAATGAGTTTACTAAAAAGTTTAATGAAACTGAAGTATTAAAAGGATTATATGAAGCAAATTACACAGATGATGTTTATGTAACAGTACTAGATGAAATGAACATCGCTCGTGTTGAGTATTACTTTGCTGAAATGCTATCTATTCTAGAAATGCCTAGTCGTGATGAATGGATAGTTGAACTTGTACCTAGTGTTTGGGATACTGACCCAGTACTATTAAAAGGTGGAAAATTACAAATCCCAGGAAACATGTGGTACATAGGAACAATCAATAACGATGACTCTACATTCGCCGTTACTGATAAAGTGTACGACCGTGCGATGCCAATAGATATTAACGATAAAGGTCAAGTATTTGAACCAATTGATACAGAGGCAATGAATATTAACTCATCTTATTTAGAAAGCTTATTTGCTCAAGCAAAAGAAAATCATCCATTATCAGAAGAGATGCAACATAAAATAGATGAAATGGACGACTACGTTATTAAACATTTCCGTATCGCTTTTGGTAACCGTATCGTTAAGCAAATGAAAGACTTTGTCGCAACATTCGTAGAATGTGGTGGAAAAGAAGTAGATGGAGTAGATTACTATATAGCGCGTAAAATACTTCGTAAATTTGAACAATTAAATTTAGCTTATATTCGTGATGAAATAGATGGCTTTATCGAATACTTAGATAAAGAATTTGGTAAAGAAAACTTTAATGAATGTAAAGATTATTTAACAAGACTTAAAAAACTAGTATAATAGGAGGTGATTAGATGGATAATGAATTCGAAAAAGAAGTTGAAGAAGAAAAAGTAAATAATAATGATCAATTAAAAGATGACTACTTCTTAAATAACTTGAATTCAACTCTAGGAGTAAAACGTGATTATGAAAAAATGCAATATGATCATGAATGGCTAGAGATAATAGAAGATACTATTCCATATATTGATAATATCGTACGTAATCCTAAAAGATTTATCATAAATGAAGAAGAAATAGTAAAAGTAGAATTAGCCAAAAGAGTAACAGTAGAATCCGTTATTCACTTATCACAACATACATCTCTTATCCAAGATATAGATAAGAAAACAGGAGATGTAAAACCTTCTAAAATACTAAATATTAATCGTGATGAATCACTAGATACCTATGAAAATAGATTTATATTTACTCTTATTAATAACTTAGAAATGTTCTTCAATGAAAGAATATCAGAGTCAGGAGATAGCTCATATTATGTTGATAAAAAAGACCTAAATTATGAAGCTAATACTAAAGTAGGTACCGAAAATATTAAAATATCATTAACTATACATAGTTTAGATAAAGACTTAGAAGAAATGCAAAATTCTAATGGAATGACTTATCAAGATAGAGTAAGAAAAATAAAAATGCAAATAGATGGATTTCATGGTTCTGAGTTATATCAAACTCTAACTCATCTTCATGTATCTCCAGTAAGAAGTCCAATTAGAAAAACAAATGTAATCTTAAAAAACCCTAATTTCCAAAAAGCAGAAGCCTTATGGAATTATATAAACAGCTTTGTCTCAAAAGATCAAAAAGAGTATCAAAAGCTAGATTACTTTGATGATGGACAAATAAAAAGTGATTATGACCAAGCTGTCTTAATGGCCTATATTGCTAATAAGACATTAGGAGAAGAAAGAGAACTATCAGAGAAAAAAGTAGTAACAGAAATGATAAGTCGTTTAATTGAAAACATCTTAGATACAGACGTAGATATGACAGAAGATAAATTAAAAGAGATGTTTGATAAACAAATAAAGAATATTAAGGAAAGAAATATAGAAAAAGCAAAAACTATCTTTAATACATTAGAAGATAGATTACAAAGAGAAAAGAAAATGTTTGATGATCAAATACTTATCCTAAAAGAAGAAGGATAGAAAGTAGTGATGTAAATGCAAAAAATATTTGATAATAAAATCTTTAAAACAATATTAAGCATTATAGAAGTAATAATATTTATAATTGTCCTATTATATTTAATATTTGTTATAGCACAAAGACTAACTAATAATAGTTCTATTTTAGGATATAGAGTATTCACAGTCGCAACTGGTTCAATGAATCCTAAATATAAAATAAATGATGTAATAATTGTAAAAGATGTAAATCCTGATAAATTAAAAGTAGGAGACGATATAGCCTATCGTGGAGAACGTGGTGGACTAGAAGGAATACTAGTATCACATAGAATTATAAAAATAGAAAAAAAAGACGATGGAACTCTTCGTTTCTTTACTAAAGGTATTAATAATAAAATAGAAGATCCATCTTTTGATGAAAGTCGTATTATTGGACAAGTAAAAGGAAAACTACCAATAGTAAATGAACTAAATCATATTGTTAAAAATCAATTTGGTTTCTTCTTCTTAGTATTTGTACCATTAGTATTAGTAATATTCTTAGAAATAGCAGAAACAATTACTAATATCAAAATAGAAAAAGGTGAATTAGAATTAGCTGATTCAAAAGAATCCACAGAAGTTGTGGAAGAAGAAGTAAAAGATGATAAAGAATCTGTTGAAAAAGAAATAGAAGAAGAAAAAATTGTGGAAACACAAGAAGAAGTAAAAGAAGAATCCACAGAAACTGTGGAAGAATTAAAAGAAAAACCCCAAAAGATAAAAGCAAAACATGTAATAGAAGTATTAGAAGAGGAGAAAAAAGAAGATACTGATGAAACTATCTAAAGATGAACTAAAAAGTGTTTATAGTAAATTACAAAATAAGCGTAAGAAATTATTGAGAAGATCTCTATTACTTGCGCTTTTTGTACTTGGAGTAAACATTTATGCCTGGTTTATCTTCTTAAATCAGTCTAAATTAAAAGTAGAAGGTAATGTTGCCTCATGGAGTGTAACATTCTATGATGGTTCAGAAGAAGTACATGATTTAACTATAAGAGAAAGATTATATCCTGGAATGGATACTTATAACAAGAAGCTAAGTGTTAGAAATGATGGTGAAATGCCCGCAACATTTGAATATTCAATTCATGATTTAACAATATTAGGTAAAAGTATAGATACAACAAATCAAACAAGTACAATCAATAGTCTAAAAGGAGACTACCCATTTATCTTTGAAATGACAAGTGATAAGACTGAAATAGATCCAAATGAAACGTTAGACTTCGATGTATCTATTAGTTGGGATTATGAAGATATTGGTACTAGACCATATTATAAATTAACTAGTGCTTATGACTTTAGTCCAGACTTTACATATTACACATTAAGTGGAAGTACTTATTCAAAAGCAACTAATATAACCTCAGCTAACTTTGTCTCTAATAGACCTAATTTATATTTAGAAAGAGATGATGCTGATACCTATTTTGGAGAAGAATGTGGTAAATATCAAAAATCAACTGGAAAGGCTTGCGTAGAATATACAATTCACGTAGTAGTACAACAAAAGAATGAATGATATTGAAAGATTAAGAAAAGAATTAATTGACTACTATGGAACAGCAGCTCAATTTTATCCACAAGCATATCTCGAAATAGAAAAAATTAAAAAGATGTCAGATGAAGAAATACTATCTTTAGCAGAAGAAGTATTAGGCATCCAAAAAATAAAAAGGAGATAACTCCTTTTTTTATAGAAATAGGTGAGTAAATGAGAATAATAAGACTAAAGAATGTATCAAAATATTACTACAATAAACAAACTATTAGTAGTGGTTTTACAAAAGTTAATCTAGATCTATCTATGGGAGAATTTGTAGTTATAACAGGAGAATCAGGTAGTGGTAAATCTACATTATTAAATGTTATCTCTGGACTAGATTCCTATGAAGATGGAGAAATGTATATAAATGGCAAAGAAACAAGTCATTATACAGAAGAAGACTATGAAGTATATCGTCGTAAATATATTGGTAATATTTTCCAAAACTTTAATTTAGTAAATAGTTATACTGTATATCAAAATATTGAATTAGTATTATTACTAAATGGAGAAAAGAAAACTAAAATAAAAAATAGAATATTAGAAGTAATAGAAAAAGTAGGCCTAACAAAATACAAAAATACTAAAGCTAGTAAACTAAGTGGTGGACAAAAACAAAGAGTAGCCATAGCTAGAGCTCTAGTAAAAGATACACCAATCATAGTAGCTGATGAACCAACAGGAAACTTAGATGTTGCTAGTGCTAAAAGTGTAATGCAACTATTACATGAAATATCAAAAGAAAAATTAGTAATAATAGTAACTCATAACTATGAACAAGTAAAAGACTATGCAACAAGAAAAATAACTATGAGTGATGGTCATATAATAGAAGATAAAAAACTAAAACCAACAGAAGCAGTAGAGCCAGAATTAGTAGAATATAAAGACATAACAATACCAAATAAACTACTAATTGCTTTTAGAAATACTTTCAATATAAAAGTAAAATTTATCTTACTATTATTAGTATATTTCTTCCTAACAATATTAGTATTTTCAGGATATTCATCAATTAATAAAATGAATTATGAACAAACACTAGTAGGAGGAATGAATGAGTATTTTACAGATACTTCTCTAAACAGAATAATAATAAATAAAAAAGATAAATCAATTATTACAAGTGAAGAATTAGACAACTTATCTAAAATGAATAATATTGAATCAATTATAGATGATGATATTTTTACAGATACTGATCTATATTTAGAAAATCAAGAGTATTTCTTTTCAGGTAATATAAGAAACTATAAAACAATAACTAAAGTAACATTAGGTAATTTGCCAACAGAAGAAAATGAAATAGTAATAAAAGGACCTAAATCAGATATAACATTAAAAGAAGTAATTGATAAAGAAATGGAATTATCATTTATTAATACCAATACTTCTCCAATTAAATGTAAAGTAGTAGGAATAATCTATAATAAAGATGAAGATGACTATAATACAACAATCTATGTAAGTAATAAAATAACAGATGCTGCTAGAAGAGCCAATAATATAAATTATTCAAGTGTAGAAATATATTTAGATTGGAACATATTAAAGAACAACGATCGTATTTTCTTTAATTTAACTCCCAATAGTAAAGTACCTGAAGGACAAGTAGTATTACCATTAGAATTTCAAGATTATTGTATAAAAGAAAACTGTAAAGGCAAAACATTAAATCTAAAAATAAAAAATAATTACTTTGAAGATTCAAAAGATTTATATATAAAAGACATCTATAATGAAAATAATCTATATAATCTCACTGGTATAAATAAAAATCAATATCCAGAATTATTAAATGATGTCTTCATAAATCCTAATGACTATGATTCCCTATATAATAAAGGTATATATCAATCATCAGTATATGTAAAAGACTTAAAAAAATTAAATACAACATTAAAAGATTTAGATAAGTTAGGCTATAATACTTATCCAATGAAAAAAATGGTTGTTGATCTTAATAAAGAATTAAAAGGAATAGTAAAAATATTTAGAGTAGTAGTATTCATAGTAAGTATAGTAGTATTATTCTTTATCTCATATTTTATAATTAAAATGATTTTAAAGAGTAGAAATACATACTTCTCAACAATAAGAATTCTAGGAGCTAAAAGAAAAGTAACAAATAACTTATTAACATTAGAATTACTAAATGATATTAATATTGCTTATTTCTTATTTATCTTCTTAGTATTATTAACTAAAACAAATATTATAAAAAGTAAATATATTACTGATTTAATAACATATTATAGTTTATTTGACTATGTAGCTGTATATATCATATTAATAGTAATGTCTCTTTTAATAACAAGTAGATATGCAAGAAAACTATTTAAAAAATCAGCCTTAGAAACTTATAGAAATGAGGCGATATAATATGATTAGATTAGATAAAGTAAATAAATATTATAATAGACATCGTAAAAATCAAATACATGTTATCAATAATACCTCTCTAGAATTAGGAGACTCAGGATTAGTAGCTTTCCTAGGAGAAAGTGGTTGTGGAAAAACAACTCTATTGAATGCTATAGGAGGTCTAAATAGAATATCTTCAGGTAATATCTATATTAATAATAAAAAATTACCTAGAAGAAATGGTTATTTTAAAGATAAAATAAGAACACTAAATATCGGCTATATATTCCAAGATTATAATTTATTAAATAATTGGACAGTCTATGATAATATAGCTCTATCTCTAAAAATGATAGGTATTACTAATAAAAATGAAATAAAGAAAAGAGTAGACTATGTCCTAGAAAAAACTGGTATGTACCGCTATCGTTATCGTTTAGCAGGAGCTCTATCAGGTGGACAAAGGCAAAGAGTAGGAATAGCTAGAGCCTTAGTAAAAAATCCAGAAGTAATAATTGCTGATGAACCAACAGGAAACTTAGATAGTAAAAACACTATTGAAGTAATGAATATAATAAAGTCTATTTCAAAAGAAAAACTTGTAATATTAGTAACACATGAAAAAGATATAGCTAAGTTCTATGCTTCAAGAATAATATCATTAGAAGATGGAAAAGTAATAGATGATATAGAAAACAATCATGAAGATGAATTAGACTATCGTATGGACAATAAGATATATTTAAAAGACTTTGAATATAAAGATGAAATAAAAAATACTAATTATAATATTAATTTATATTCAAATGAAAATAGTAAATTAGATTTAAATATCGTCGTAACAAATGGAAATATCTATATCGAATCAAAAGATAATCATAAAATAGAAATAATAGATGAAGATTCTAATTTAGAACTAGTAAACGACTCATATCGTAAAATAAATAAACAAGATATAGAAGAAACTACTTTCTCACTAGACTATTTAGATAATTCAAAAGAAAGAATAAGATATAGATCTATTTATAATATATTTACTATGTTAAAAGTAGGATTTAATACAGTATTAAACTACTCAATAATAAAGAAAATATTATTATTTGGTTTCTTTTTCTCAACTATGTTTATTCTATATAGTGTAAGTAATATATATGGAGTAACAAGAATAAGTGATAAAGATTTTATTACTCAAAGTAGAACTCATATCTATGTATCAGATAAAAGTACTTTAGATAGATATAACTATTTTAAGAATAAAAAAGAAGTAAATTATATTATTCCAGGAAAATCTATAGTATCACTAAATCTTCAAATACAAGATGTTTATCAATTTCAAAATGCCAATCCTGAATTAAGTGGAAGCTTAACAAGTATAAATCGTTTAAAAGAAAGTGATTTAATTGCTGGAAGAATACCACAAGCAAGTAATGAAATAGTAATAGATAAACTAGTAATAGATAGAACTAATCAAGGAGCCATTCCATTACAATTAGTAGGAATTAATAAACCAACTGAATTAATTGGTAAAAAACTAAAAGTTGGAGATTTATCTTTAACAATAGTAGGAGTTGCTAAAAAAGCTGAACCATCATTATATGTAACAGAAGACGCATTTATAGATATCTTAAAATCTAGAGAAGAAGTAGAAGATAGTATAAAATATGTAGATTATTCAAAAACAAGTATAGATCTTAAACAAGGTAATCTTCCATATAATGATTATGAAGTATTAGTAAATATTGATCAAAAAGAATCAATGCCTATTAATAAAGAAATAAAAGATAAAATAAATAATCATAAATTAAAAGTAGTTGGATATTACTTTGATCCATTAGGAAGAAATATTTATTATGTAAATCCTAATATGATTCTTCAAAGAGTTTTAAGTAAGAATAAAGGATATACAATCTCAGTAGATAATAAAGAAGAAGTAATAAATATCCTCCAACAAGAAAAAATAAATACTAGAGATAATTATCAAATAGATAGAGAAACATATATTAAAGAGAATAATAACTCAGTACGTAATTCTATCATAATAGCTGGTATATTATTAGCAATCTCATTCGTTGAAATATTCTTAATGATAAGAGCATCATTCTTATCAAGAATAAAAGAAGTAGGAATACTACGAGCAATAGGAATTAGAAAATTAGATATATACAAAATGTTCTTAGGAGAAATTCTAGTAATTACAACATTAACATCAATACCTGCTATTATGTTAATGTCAGCTATTCTAAAAGAAATATCTAAAATATCATTTATAGGAAAACAATTTATTGTAAATAAAGAAGTAGTAATAATAAGTTTTATAATAGTATATACTCTAAATATAATAATAGGATTATTACCAATAAGAAACTTAATAAGAAAAGAACCAGCTGATATTCTAGCTCGTACTGATATTGATTAAAATAGTAAGTAAAACTTACTATTTTTTTTAATTATGTTATAATAAACATGGAGATGATGAAAATGAACAAACCATTAGTATTATGTATTCTAGATGGATGTGGAGTAAGAGAAGAAAGTGATGGAAATGCTTTTAAAAATGCTAATACTCCAACACTAGATATGTTAATGAATAAATATCCTCATTCAATCCTTCAAGCATCAGGAAAAGCAGTAGGATTACCAGAAGGACAAATGGGAACAAGCGAAGTAGGACATATGAATCTAGGTAGTGGACGAGTAGCAATCCAACCATTAGAGAATATAACTGCTCAAATAGAATCAAAAGAATTCTTTAAAAATAAAGAAATATTAGAAGTATTAAATCATGTAAAAGAAAATAATTCCAATCTACATATCTTTGGATTATTATCAGATGGAGGAGTGCACTCTCATATAAATCATGTATTAGCTTTACTAGAAATGTGTAAAGAAGAAAATGTAAACAATGTCTATTTTGACATATGCCTTGACGGAAGAGATACATATGAAAAAAGTGCCCTAACTTATCTAGATCAATTAGATAATAAAATGAAAGAACTAGGTATAGGAAAAATAAATACAATCTCAGGTAGATATTATGGTATGGATAGAGATAATAACTTTGATAGATTAAAATTACATTATGATGCCATTGTCTATGGAGAAGGAAAAGAATATAGTAATTATAAAGAATTAATAGAAGAAAACTATAATAATGAAAAATATGATGAATTTGTCATACCAGGTATTATAGAAAAAACTCCTCTACAAGATAATGATGGAGTAATAGCCTTTAACTTTAGAAAAGATAGATTAAGAGAAATGTTTACATTATTTACTAATCCATCTGAGTATGAAGCCCAAGCTAATGAAAAAGGACTACAAGTAAAACACTTCAATAATTTAAAAGTACTAACAATGTACCCAGTTACAGAAACAGTAAAATGTCCACATGCATTCAATGACTTAGATTTAAAAAATATCTTAGTAGATTACTTACATAATAATAATCTATCTCAATTAAGAATAGCAGAAACAGAAAAGTATCCTCATGTAACATTCTTCTTTGATGGAGGAAAAGAAGTAGAATATCCTGATATGAAAAAGATTCTAATACCTTCACCTAAAGTTGCAACATATGATTTACAACCAGAAATGAGTGTCTATCCAGTTACAGAAAACTTTCTTAATGAAGTTGCTAATTTCGATGTAACAATAATGAATCTAGCAAATGGAGATATGGTAGGACATACAGGTGTCTACGAAGCAGCAGTACAAGCAGTAGAACATATGGATAAATGTATTGCTAAAATATATCAAAAAACAGTAGAAGAACTAGGCGGAATTCTAATTATAATAGCCGATCATGGTAACTGTGACATGATGTGGGATGAAAATCATAATCCAGTAACATCTCATACTACAAATCCAGTACCATGTATAATTACAAAAGAAGGTATAGAATTAAATGATGGAAAACTTGCAGATATTGCTCCAACAATGTTAGAACTAATCAATATGCCTATTCCAGAAGAAATGACAGGAGTATCATTAATTAAATGAAAACAGTAGTAATAACCGGAAGTGCAAGAGGTTTAGGATTCAATATGGCTAAATACTTTAGAGAAAATAATTACAATGTTATGTTAAGTGACTTAAATGAAGATAATCTAAAGAAAGCTAAAGAATCATTAGAAGAAATAAAATCAAGAGGTAGAATAGCATACCAAGTATGTGATGTATCTAAATTACAAGATATAGAAGAATTAATGAAATATACTAAGAAAGAATTTCAAACACCAGATATTTGGATTAATAATGCTGGAGTAAATCAACCTCAAAAAGCACTTTGGGAATTAGACAAAAAAGAAATAAACACTTTATTAGATGTAGACTTAAAAGGTGCTATATATGGTTCAATTACTGCTATGAAAGAAATGGAAAGGAATCATAAAGGAGCCATCTATAATATAGAAGGATATGGTAGTAATGATGCTCATATGTTAGGACTAAATATGTATGGAACAAGTAAAAGAGCAGTAACATATTATACAGAAAGTCTAGCTCAAGAAGCAGAACAAAGAAAGACTAATGTAATAGTAGGAAAACTATCACCTGGAATTATGATTACTGATTTTACTAATCATTCATTAGGTAATGACAAAATAGAACTATCAGAAAAAACAAAAAAAGTATATAACATATTAGGAGATAAACCAGAAGTAGTTGCTAAATACCTAGTAGAAAAAATGATTACTAATACTAAAAACAATGTAAAAATAAATTGGCTAACTAATAGAAAAGCCTTTATAAGATTTCTAACAGCCCCATTTAATAAAAGAGATTTCTTCAAAGATAAATAAAAAGAGTTAATATTTAATTAACTCTTTTATTGTAAAGTAGATAATATATTAGTTTATTATTACTATATAATAATTTATAATTAAAATAGGTGAGAGTATATGAAAAAAATATTATTACCAATACTAATATCATTACTGATATTACCAATTATAGTTAGTGCAGAATCTAACTATCTTTATGATGTATTAAAAAATGAAGCAGAGTCAAATGGACTAGCTAAAGAATATACGAGAGATCATAAAGATTCATTCACCAAAGAACCAACCCATAAGATATATCATTGGTATGCTACAACAGCAGAAGAAGGAAATGCAATTAAAGAAAAAAATAATATAAAATTAGGTGATTATTGCTGGAAAATAATAAGAACAACTGATACAGGTGGAGTAAGAGTACTATTCAATGGTACCGCAACAGATGGAAAATGTTTAGGTAATAATATGTCAATTGGTAAAGCAAACTATTCTAAATATGAAGACTTATACTTCACAGGTTCAGCAGGCTATATGCATAATGAATTATATAGTCCAGCAGACTTAGATTTTTTTAAATTCGGAAAACTAAATCAAAAAGGAAATAAACTAGCTCAAGATGAATATATTGTAGTAGAGAATAGTATTTCAAACAATACATGTACTCCATATACATTTAATAGTTCAAATGAATGGGAACTTAATACAAATTGTCTAGATACTAGATCAAGCATTACTCTAAAAGTAAATACAGATGGTAACTACATCTTAAACTATTATTTTAGTCCAGACTGGGATATAGATAGTATGACTGTATATAAAAATAATGAAGCAATAAATATAATTGGATTTGATAGTAAGAATGCAATAATATTAAATGATTTAAAAACAACAGATGAAATAAAAGTAGAATTTTATGCATATAGATCAACCGATGAGAGAACTGATCTTACTTTTAGTATAAATAGACCAATTGGTGAAATAACAGATACTAGATATTATTTTGGAAATGATGTTACTTATTCAAATGGAGTTTACACATTAAAAGATTATGAAAGAAATGATGGAACTGAGACATTAAAAAATACACATTACTTTTGTAGAGATGGCTCACTATCATGTGAATCAGTATTATATATAATTAATTGGACTGATGATTTAAGAGTTGACTATTTAGAGTTCACTGATGGAAAGAAAATAGAAAATTTAGTTAATGATCAATTATATGGAGATAATAAAAATGTTATCAATTCTCCATTAAAAGATACAATAGATACATGGTATGAAAATCATATGAAAGAATATGCCAAGTACTTTGAAGATACAATCTTCTGTCAAAAGATGTTACCAACCAATAATAATAGTTATATTAATAAAGATGGTGGAAGGGGAGTATTAAAATTTATTAAAGAATATAGTCACAGTAGTTCTGATACTGAAGAATATTTATATGATAGTACTCTAAAATGTGATCATGAAAATGGAATGTACAGCATGTCTAATCCAAGAGCCAAACTGAAATATCCAATTGGACCTATGAGTTATGCCGAAGCATTATTATTATCAGATGGTAGTTATACTCATAAAGGTGCCACAGTACTGTCATTTCAAGGAGATGATAATTTCTATAGCTATTGGCTTTTAACTAATCAATTTACAGGAACAAGAAATTATGGAATGGTTTTAAGTCAAACCGGAAGTGCTAATTATAATTATGGAGCTAATTCTAACTCAGTAGTACCAATGGTTTCTTTAAGACCAGAAGTATATTATTTAAGTGGAGAAGGAAGTACAACAAACCCATATGTTATTAGTCCAAAATTAAAGCATAAGGTAGATGTATTAATAAAAAATGAAACAGAAGATCTAACAATTAATTTAACAGACTTAACACAAGTAGAAGAAGGTACAAAAGTAGACTTTAAAGTAACTCCTATTAAAGGATATAAAGTAGTAAATCTAAAAATAGTAGATGAAGATAACAACGAAATTGAATATGAAACTACTGATAATAAAAATTATACTTTTACAATGCCATATCAAAATGTAACAATAATACCTTCATATGAAAGAGTAAAAAATGCAGTAGAGGTAGAAGATAATAAAAATACTAAAGAATTTGCAATAGAAGTAAATGATACAAAAGCAGTAGTATACGAAGATAAAGTGGTATTTACTGTAGAACCAAAAGATGGATATGAAGTAGAAAAAATAATAATTAGAGATAGTAATAAAGAAGAAATACCATATAAAAAGATTTCTAATAATAAATTTGAATTTATTATGCCAGATACTGATGTATTAATAACTCCTGTATATAGAGAAATTCAAAATGATAATCTAGCAAATCCAAAAACTTATTCTTTAACAATTAAAATATTATTAATAATAGTATTAATTGCCTATCTAGGTACAATTATTTATACACATAAAAAAAGAGTTAATAGCTAATTAACTCTTTTTATTTACTGAAAGATTCATGTTCTTCATAAAAGAAATTAGATCCATAATCAAATAACTCATTAGGAGTAAATTCTTTATCGATATTAAAGTATCCCATTACATGATTTGGAAAAACTATTCCCTCATATTTTTTACCATCTTTTTCTTGCTCTTCTAAATATACAATATCAGAAACATTACTTTTATCACAACCAAGTATTACCATTTCGGAAGTACCTCTAAAAGAGTCTTCATGTAACTCTTCATCTAATATATCTTCCAATTCATCTATCATATCAGGTGTAATTTCAATAGCAGTAGTAAAAATAATATTATCAACATCTAATATATTAGTACCATCAACTAAAAGTCCTTCTTCACATATCATATCCCCAATACCATCACCAGTAATATGATAAAAATAACTATAATCCTTAAAATTAAAGCACTTTTTTACATCTTCAATATTCATATTAATCACCAAAAATATTATAACAAAAAAAAGAATTTTTATAAATTCTTTTATTTATAAGTAATATGATTCATTATATCAGTACAAGCAGTATCAAGACCATTTGTAATTTTATCATTTACTAAATCAATTTTATCAACAATAATCTTATCAGTAGGTAAATCAAATGGAGGAGTAGCTAAACTCAATAAATGAAAAGCTCCACTATTTGGTTCAACAAAATAAATATTAAATTGTCTAATAAATCTTTCTTTATTACCAGCAAGTATTTTATTATCTTGAATATATACTTTGAATTTTAAATTATTAGCTTCATATTCTTTGTGTAGTTTTAAAGAAGGTTTATCTAAACCAGCATTTTGCATAGCAATAGTAGTACTTTCAATTACCTTAGCTAAATGAGATTCAAAATCTTCTCCATCAACTAATTTACTATCTACTATGAATTGTTCTACATAACCTTCATCGCTAACTGCAGTAAACATAGTACCAGGATTATTTATTACTTTGAAACCTCCAAGTATTGGAATATTTAGATTATCAGTATATTTTTCATTTAACTTTCTTGCAAATTCTAAAGCTTTATCTTTATTCATATTATCACCTAGTATAATTATATAATAAAAATCATAAAAATTCTACTTAAAAGTGTAAAAGATACTTTTACTAGTTGAGATAATAAAAAAATAATGATAAAATAATATATAGAATAAGGTGGTGACTTCATGGTAAGTAGTGGTCAAGTAACATCAGATGCTAGCAGCGTAACTAGTAATTTCTCAAACTATAATTCAAGTGTAAGTGGAGTAGCTGGATCTTGGCAAGGCCCTTCATTTGATAGTTTTAATAGTCAAGCAGCTAGTTTTGTATCTGAATTTCAAAGTACAATAGAAGGTCAATTAGCATCATTTGCAAGTGCAGTTAGTGGATATGAGCAATATCAAGAATTAAGAGGTCATTTAAATACTGCTAAACAAAATCTAGCAACAGCTCAAAATGCAAAAGATTCAGCTAATATTAGTAAATATAGTGGACAAGTAAGCAGTTATGAATCTCAAATGAATACCTTAAAAGGTCAAATAGAGTCCGATCTTGCATCTGCTAAAAGTACAACACTAGAAGCAACAGCTCTAAATGGTGGAGCAGCTTTAGGTGAGTTTATTAATTATTATCAATACAATTATGGTGATCCATATGGTGGAGGTACAATCGCATCTTGGGGATGTGGTCCTACATCATTAGCCATGGTTTTAACATATTTAAAAGGAGAAGAAATAACTCCTCAAGAAACTGCAGCACTAGGAAATGGAGACTATACATGTTCAGAAGGAACACTTTGGTCTTACTTCCCAGCAATGGCTGAACGTTATGGAGTTCAATGTGAACAACAAGACGTAACAGCAGATAATATATATGCAGATCTAGAAGCCGGAAAACCAATCATTGTTTCAATGGCACCTGGACACTTTACATCTAGTGGACACTTCATAGTTTTACGTGGTGTTACAGATGATGGTCAAATAATTGTAGCTGACCCAGCAAGTGAAGAGCGAAGCAATACGACATGGGATGTTAACATCATTTGTAATGAAGGGCGCTCACAATGGGCTATGAGTAATTAGGAGGTAAAATATGTCAGTATTTATGTTAGAAACAAGCGCTGTTCAATCAGCTGCTGATAGTTTAAATTCTGTAGCTTCTGCACTAGAAGGACTTAGTGACTCTATTAATGGATATGATACTTCTCAATCAGGAGAAGATAGTTTCGATTTTGATGGAGCAAAATCTGTAATAGCAGAAAATGTTAAAGCTGCATCAATTAAAGTAAAAAATACCCAAACATTAATGACTAATGTAGTAGATTCACATACTAAATTACAAAGTTCATTAAAATATGGTGAAGAAGCAAGTAATGATAGCAGCAAAAAAAATAATAGTGGAAATAACAGTAGTGGTACAAGATCTAGTAATGGTGGATACTCACCAAGTGGAAGCTATTCTGGAGGATATACATCTGGTGGATCTACTAGAGGTGGAAGTACTGCTATAGCAACACCAACTACACCAACAAGGCGTGAAGAAGAACAAGAAGAAACGACTAAAATGGTTGGAATCATTCCAGTTGCTAAAGATAAATATGAAACAGATGATTCTAAGAAGAAAGAAATTGCTACAGCCTTAACAGGAGTTGGCTTACTAGCAATGAGTAAAGGTCTAACACCAGAAGAGAATATATTATTTGAAAGAAATTATAAAATTAAATATTCTAAAGAAGGATTTGCCCAAGTTGGTGATCGCTATGTTATCGCATGTGATGAGTCATATGGTGATGTAGGCGATATGATTGATTTAAAACAAAAAGATGGATCTTATGTTAAATGTGTTATTGGAGCAACTGTAAAGAATGCAGATGCTTCTAAAAAGGACAATATTAGCTTTATAACTGAAGATGAAATAACAGATAAAGAAATAACTGCAACAGCAGAAGCAATCAAAAAGAATACAACTAATGTTTATAATGCTGGACCAGATGAAGAACATAAAATAGCAGCATCAAATGATAGCTCTCAAACTACTACTGAAGGTACAAAAACTGAGACAACTACAACAACAGAAGGAACAA
>CAMOYT010000023.1 GCA_946630315.1 uncultured Bacillota bacterium
CAGCAGTATTATTTATAATAGAAGCTTCATTTCCTTTTACATTCAACACAGAATTATCATTAATAAATAATCCTCCACCATTTTGATTACCATAATTATCTGAAACATTTCCATTAAACAATGTCATAGTGGAATTATTATGAACAAAAATACCGCCACCAGAATCTGCTTGATTAGAACTAATCTTACCTCCATTCATATTAGCATTTGACTCTTTTGATATAAACAAAGCCCCACCACTAGCAGCCTTATTATTAATAATCTCTCCTCCGTTAATATTAACAGTAGAACCTTCAGAATATATAGCACCTCCACCTTGTGTACTATTACCACCTCTAATGACAGAACCATTATAAACATCTAAATTTCCATTAAATACATTTATCATTGCAGTATTAGTTGAAACATCATTTCCATTTATTATAATATTATTTAATTGTAATTTTCCACCAGACGTATCAAAGAAATCTCCAGTATAAGAATTAGATCTTGTAACAGAATTACTAGTATCATATTCACAAACACTATCAGAAGATTTAGTACAACTATCTATAGTTATGTCTTTATTATTTTCTATATTAACTTGACTATCCAATATAATATTATCCATTACATATATAGTAGCTGTATCTTCAGCATTTATATAAGCTCTGCTTATAGAAGCATATGGCTCATTTATAGTTCCATATCCAGTTGAATCATTACCATCACTTTTTACATATACTCTAATAAACTTTATACTCTGACTACTAGATTTAGTATCATCTCCATCACTTACAGTAGCAACAATTTCTCCAGATGAGTCATAATTTACAAGCGTAACAGTATCTGTTGTTGTGAATTCTACTCCATTTTTCACATAGCTACAAGTATGTGTATTACAATCTACAAGATAATTAATACTAACTAATTTATTACCACCCATTAGCAAACTTTGTTCTATTACAGGAGCCTCCAAATCTGGTTTTCCACTTCCTTGTTTATATATTAAATCAACTGTACAAGGAAAGTCTTGATCAGATTGAAGAGGTTCATTGTTTTCATCATCTTTATATTTAAAAACAATCAGTAGTTTTTTTCTTTCTCCTGCATTTAATGAATCATTTTTTGCTATTTCACTACCATCATAATAACTTACAGTATATTCATAATAACCCTTTTGTTCATCAGTCAATCTAGGAGCAATACTAAAATCATCTAATAAAGCATCTAAAGTACCTTCATTAACAACATCTACTGTAAATTCATATTTATCTCCTGGATTTTCTAAAACAGCATTAAAACTAACAGTAGTATCATTTGTTATTTCAGGAGTATCTGCTTCAACACTACCAGCATCTACTTCTACATTTTCAAAATGTATATCCCATTTTGCACTACTAACATTACTAATACCGTCTATAGATAAACTAGTAGTTAGATAAGAATAACCTATTCCAAGACTTAACAGCAACAAGAAAATGAACAGTCCAAAGAATGTTCTTTTATAATTATATTTCATTCTCTTTCCAAATTTTCTTCTTAGCTTATTCATACAATACCTCTATTATCATTTTAACACTTAAAATGACTATTTACAACAAAAGAAAAAGTGTGTTAAACACACTTATCTATCAAGTAAGCTTAAACTTACTTTTTCTTTTTCTAGATTAATTTCATCAACATAGCAATCTACTATATCCCCAACACTAAATAAATCACTTGGATGCTTAATAAATTGATTAGATAACTTAGAAATATGCGCAAGTCCATCATTATGTAGACCAATATCTATAAATAATCCAAAATCAACTACATTTCTAACTGTACCTTGTAATTTCATACCAACAGTTAAATCTTTAATATCTAATATATCACTCTTAAGTATTGGTTGTGGAAACTCATCTCTTGGATCTAGATTAGGTTTCTTTAAACTATTAATAACATCTTCTAAAGTATAAATATCAGTACCTAATTCTTTACTCATCTCATCTACATTTACTTTATTTAATTTATCAATTAAATCATTTGTTCCCACTTCACTAATATTACTATTAACTTTTTCAAGTAATTTTAAAGCAACATCATAACTCTCTGGATGAATAGCTGTTCTATCTAATATATTATCCCCATCTACTATTCTTAAAAAACCAATAGCTTGTTCATAAGCTTTATCACTTAATAACTTCTTTTTTCTAATTTCATCACGACTAGTAATCTTACCAATTTTTTCTCTATACTCTATAATTTTATCAATTGCTCTTTTAGTAATACCAGATACATACTTAAGTAATGAAGATGAAGCAGTATTAATATTTACTCCAACACTATTAACACACTTCTCAACTACGAAATCTAAGTTCTTAGAAAGCTTAGATTGAGAAACATCATGTTGATATAAACCTACTCCTATTCCTTCAGGTGGAATCTTAACAAGTTCAGATAATGGATCTTGTAGTCTTCTACCAATTGATACAGCACTTCTTTTTTCTACTGCTAAATCTGGGAATTCTTCTATCGCAACATCACTAGCTGAATAAATTGAAGCCCCTGCTTCACTAACAATAACATATTTACAAGGAAGATTATATTCCTTAATCATTTCAGCACATAATTTTTCCGATTCACGTGAAGCTGTACCATTACCTATCGCAATAATATCTACATTATATTTCTTTATTAATTGAGATACTATTTCTTTACTCATCTTAATATTCTTCTCTTCTTGTCCTTTTAAGAATGGTTTTACAACACAACTATCTAAATACTTACCATTCTTATCAACAACAGCTAATTTACAACCATTAACAAATCCAGGATCAAATGCAAGCACTACTTGTTCTTTCATTGGAGGAGTTAAAAGTAAAGCCTCCAAATTCTTACCAAAATTATCAATAGCAGCTTCTTCTCCTTTTTCAGTTAAATCACTTCTAATTTCTCTCTCAACAGATGGAGCAATTAATCTTTTATAAGAATCTTCTATTGCTTCAATTACATATTTACTTACAAAACTCTTTTCATTTTTAATTAATTTTTTTTCTAAATAACTAATAATTTCATCTTTAGAAACATCTATACTTACATTAAGTA
The DNA here is from genome assembly GCA_946630315.1 of uncultured Bacillota bacterium. GTDB lineage: Bacteria > Bacillota_I > Bacilli_A > RF39 > UBA660 > UBA3789. Next base: position 3,070 of record CAMOYT010000023.1, read on the forward strand.
CTTTCTCTGCTTCTCCTCTGTTTAATGCCAAAATTCTATGTGGTTTAATACTTTTTACAGGCTCACTATATTCATAATACATTTCATATACTTTACCTAAATCTTCTGCACCCTTCTTCAATTTAGAAGTAACAATACCATTCTTATAAAAATAACTTCTTATCCATTTTCTATATCCAGCATTATCACTAATCCATTCAGCAATAATGTATTTAGCACCAACTACTGCATCTTCAGTATTTTTAACAGTCTCATTAATAAATTTACTACATAATCCATTGATATCTCCAGTAGTTGGAAAAGACATAATCATCTTAGCTAATGGTTCTAATCCAGCTTTAATAGCTTCAGTTGCCTTAGTCTTTTTCTTTTCTTTATATGGTCTATACAAATCTTCTACTTCAACAAGTTTACTACAATTCATAATTGAATTCTTTAACTCATCAGTAAGTAATCCCTTCTCATCTATTAATCTAATAACATCTTCTTTTCTTTTTAATAAGTTTTCTTGATACTCATAAACTTCACCTATTTTTTTAATAGCCTCTTCATCTAAAGCACCAGTTGCCTCTTTTCTATATCTAGCAATAAAAGGAATAGTATTACCCTCATTTAATAAATCTAATACAACGCTTACTTGTTTAGTAGTAATATTTAAGTCCTTTGCAATTTCATTAATAATCATCTCATTCATTATTTTAACCTCCAGTATTACCTATTATATCATAAAAAAAGATATGATTAATAACCATATCTTACTATTTCAAATGTTGTATTTTTACTTAATCCCCATTTCATAGCGTCAGCTTCACTAGCAAATAAAAGATCAAACATATATCTCTTTCCAATACCAATTGCTCCTCCACGATCTAGAACTATTGCATAGAAAGGAACTCCAGCATTAGAATTAACTACTCTAATAATAGTACCAAAAGGTAAGCTTCTATCCCCAGCAACTATTCTAATCTTTCCATAAGTAGCATCAGTATAATATACATTTCCACCACGTGCATTCCAACCTGCTGCTAGACCTCCACTACATCCTGCGCAGTCTGGCCCATAACCACTCATAGTACCAACTAAAGTTTGTTTAACATCAGTTAATGCACCTTCTGCAGGATTAAACTGAAAACTATTAACTGTTGATACTACTTTCTTAGGTTCAGGAGCTTTTACTCCTTCTGCAGCTCTTAATTGAACAGCACTTACTTTATCTTTAGAAAGTTCAACACTATTAACATGTTTTGGTTCTATACTTAATACTGTAGTTGTTCTTGTAGGTCCTACCAATAAAACAGCAACTATTATTGCACTAAGTATAAAAGTAATTCCATAAAATACATATTTCATAAAAAAACTCCTCATCAACATTATAACAAATTGATAAAGAGTTTACAATCTTTTTAATTTTCTGATCTAGAACAAGTATATCCATTAGCTTTCATTTCTTTTTCTACTTTATCCATATCTTGATTATATTCAAAATTAGGATAAGTACCTCCAGCTTCTGAATATGCTGAATCCATCGCATCAATATTTAGTTCACTATAAGTGAATATTTGTGTTTGAGTAACTGTAGTATTATTATACTTACATTCTACTTGTACTCCTTTTACTTCATCTGTAGTTTCCTTAAGTAACTTACAATCTGCATCTAACTTATCTAAAGTATCAGCATCTAAATTTCTATCTCCTTTAGTAGAAACACTATATCTAAGTGAATATAACTTATTATCAGTCATACCAAATAAAGCACTATAGTCTAAATTAAGATTCTCAGTATTAGTAGTCAAAGTACATTCCAATTTACCAGTTGTAATCTTTTCTGCTTCTTCATATCCCCCACCTTGCCATGTAGAAATAAATGAATGAATATCAGGTAAGAATACAACAAAGGCAATTAATATGATAAAGAACATTATTAATAAGAATGATTTAAACTTACTATTAGGTTTATATTCTTCATTTGCTTTCTTAATAAAGTCTTCTTTCTTTTGCTGTCTTCTAGCATTACTTTCTTCTTCTAATTCTTTAATAGAACGTCCATATCCCTTTTCTTCTCTAGAAGAAATACCTGCCATTTCAGCCCTAGACATATTATTAGTAGATGCATCAACTGGTGCAGCACTAGGTGGTACCGCAACAACTCCTGCTGTTGGTGTAGAAGAACTAACCTCTTTTTTTACTTCTGGCTGACTAGCAGTAGTAGTACTATCCATTACTTCAACTGCATCATTATTAGTAGGTGTACTACTAACAATAGTTGGAGTACTATTATTAACTACTGTTGGATTTGTATTATTTACTACTGTTGGATTCGTATTATTAACAGTTGGTTGATTATTTTGATTATTTTCATTATTCACACATATCAACTCCTTATTCTAACTACAATTATAACATAACTTAAATACGTAAACTAGATATTTTTTCTTGAAAGTTATTACTTCCTACTACATAACTTCCACTAACTAACATATCGGCTTCACTACACATATCTTTAGTCTTATCATTTACTCCACCATCGACACTAATTATCGCAGGTATATTATAAGAATTTAATAAATCTCTAATCTCTTTAATTCTATTTTCACTTTCTTCAATAAAAGCTTGTCCCCCTTCCCCAGGTACCACACTCATAACAAGTATCATATCTACATAAGGTAAATAAGGTATTAAACTACTAATCTTAGTATCAGGACTAATCGCAAGACCACACTTAATAGAATAAGATTTAATAAGCTCCAAATCCTTCATAATATCTTCTTCTATCTCTACATGAATAGTAATATATTCAGTATTAAGTTCAGCATATAATGGAATATATTTAGATGCTTCTTCTACCATTAAATGAACATCTAATCTCTTAGAAGTATAATCATTAATATGTCTCATTTCTCTAAATGGCATAGTCTTGTTCTTTACAAACTTCCCATCCATTATATCTACATGTATATAATCAACATCAGTTTCATTTAATAAACTAATATCTCTTGGTATATTTTTACTACTTAAAAAAGATACTCCAACTTTTTTCATAAAATCTCCTCCCCAATGAAAGATAAATAATTATTATATCTACTCTCTAATATATTATTCGCATTAACTGCCTTTTTTACACAACATTCTCCTTCTTTAGTATGCATACAGTCTTTAAATGGACAAGGATAATCTCTAAATTCCCTAAAAGCATCTCTTATTTTTTCTTTACTAACACCATTAAAATCTAAAGCCGAAAAACCAGGTGTATCCATTACTTTACCACCAAATCCTTCAAACAATTCAACAACGCGAGTCGTATGTCTACCTCTACCTAAAGCAATTGATACTTCTCCTGTTTCTAAATTCCATTCTGGATTTAACCAATTAAGTAATGTAGACTTACCAGCACCAGTTTGTCCAGTAAAGACTGAAGTCTTATTACTAATTAATTTTTTTATGGTATCTAAATCAGTATTAGAAACAACTCTATAACCTAAATCTTCATAATATCTTAATGTCTTTAATATAACATTTAACTCTTCAGTATCAACTAAATCTTCTTTAGTAATACAAATAATAGGTTCTACATTATTAATCTCCATTAAAGTAATTAATTTATCTAATAAATTTAATGAAAAATCTGGTGTTTTTAAACTAGTAATTAAAAATGCTTGATCTATATTAGATACTTTTGGTCTTTGAAACTCATTCTTTCTTGGTAATATCTCTTCAATTAAATTTTTCTCTTTACTGAAAAGAACATAGTCCCCCACTACTGGAGTAATATGTTCTTTACGAAATATACCACGACATTTACAAGGATAAGTTTCTCCCAAATAGCTAACATAATGTAAATCACTTACTATTTTTACTATTTGTCCTTCCATAAACCCTCCTTATGGTGTAGTAGTTTGTGTATTTGTAGTTTGTGTATTTGTTTGCTCTGTTGCATTATTATCTTCTTCTTTTGGTTTCTCTACTTCTGTAACTTTTTTAGCAACAGTAATTTTAAATGTAGATCCTTTAATTATATTAGATCCTTTAGCTCTATTTTGAGCAATAATAGTACCTTCTTTATATTTATTAGTTTCTTGATAATTAATACTAATAGTTAAACCATACTCATCACAGAACTTCTCAACATCTCCAACAGTCCAATCTTCTCCACTAACTGTTACATCCGGATATACATCTACAATATTAGGAATATATAAAGTAATTGAATCTCCTTCTTTTACTTCACTACCTTTAGCAAGACTTTGTCCAATTATCTCTTGCTCATCATATTCCTTATCTTTCTTTTCAACATCCTTCTTTTCAATATTAACAGTAAGTCCCTTTTCTTCTAATAAAGTTTGTACTTTAATATAATTTTGTCCAGTATAATCATCTATTTTAAATGTCTCTTCACCACTACTCTTATAAATAGTAATCTTGCTTCCATATTTTATACTACGTCCAACACCTGGTGAAGTCTTAACAACTCTATTCTTCTTAATCTTTTCACTTGGAACACTCTTAATATTAGAATTTACTTCAAAACCAACTTTTTGTAGTTTCTTTTCACATTCACTAACTTTTAATCCTTCACAACTAGGTACAACAACTGGTTTCTTATTAGTTAGTGCTGGTAATATAAAGAATATAAATACAAGTAATAATACTAATACTCCAAATATTGAACCTAGAATTATTATTAATTTCTTACTCTTCTTATCACTAACATCTTCATCTGGTGTCTTATCTAATTCAGTTGTTTCTTTCTCATCATCATCTAAGAACTTATCAATTTCAGCATCTTCTTCTGCTTCTACTTTTTTACGATTAGCTCTCTTACTTCCTTCATTTTCATGTTCAGGATATTTATATTTTAATGGTTCTTCATTCATTCTATCATCATCAAGAGCTGTTAATAAATCTTGATGCATACTTTTAGCATCATCATATCTATTTTTTGGATTTTTAGCAGTTGCTCTTAAAATAATATTTTCAATACTTTGTGGGATTGCTGGATTTTCTTCTCTTAAACTTGGAAGAGGATCTCTCATATGTTTAAGAGCTATCTCAACAGCATTTTCTCCTTTAAATGGAAGTGAACCAGATAATAATTCATAGAAAATAATACCCATAGAATAAATATCACTCTTAGTAGTACATCCCTTACCACTAGCTTGTTCAGGTGGTAAATAATGAACACTTCCCATAACACTATTAGTTTGTGTAAGTTGAGTAGAATTTAAGGCCATTGCAATACCAAAATCTGTAATTTTAATTTGTCCATCATCTTTAATCATAATATTTTGTGGCTTTAAATCTCTATGAATAATATATGAATCATGAGCATGTGCCATACCATCAGTAAGTTGCAACATAATATCAATTGCTTCACTTAATGTTAATGTCCCACGTTTCTTTAATAATTGTTTTAATGTTTTTCCTTCAATATACTCCATTACTATGTAATAAAGACCATCATCTTCACCAACATCATACATCTCCACAATATTAGGATGTGCAAGAGATGATGCTGATAAAGCTTCTCTTTGAAATCTTCTAACAAATTTCTCATCGTTAGATAAATCTCCTCTTAAGATCTTTATTGCAACATTTCTATCAAGAATTTTGTCATGACCTAAATAAACATTAGCCATTCCACCTTCCCCAATAGAACGTAAGATTTCGTAACGGTCATTTATTGTTTGCCCCTTACTTATCATTATCAATGTCACCTTCTTCGCTACGTATCAAATAAGCAACCGAAATATTGTCTGTTCCACCCCTATTATTAGCTTTCTTAATAAGCTTAATAACTTTATCTTCTACTTCTCCATCACCAAGAAGTACCTTTTCTATTCCTTCTCTATCTAACATATTAGTAAGACCGTCACTAGCTAGTAATATCTCACTAATTTCCATATCACAATCAAAAATATCAACATCTACTTCTGTAGCAGCACCTAGTGCTTTCATTAAGACATTTTTCTTTGGATGCGTACTTGCTTCTTCCTTAGTTAATTCACCAGCACTAACAAGTAAATTTACTAATGTATGATCATATGTTACTTTATGTAACTTATTATCTTTCATAACAAATCCTGAAGAATCTCCAACATTTCCAAATAATAAATATTCTTTTGTTAATATAGCCATAACTAAAGTAGTACCCATTCCTTTACTTTCAGGATGAGTCTTTTCATGTTGAAAGATTAAAGTATTAACTTCATCAACAACATCTCTTATCCAGTTAACTGCATCTACCTTACTCATATTCATAAATGTTTCTTTAAAATGTTTACCTACATAACTAATTGCAATAGAAGATGCAACTTCTCCTGCCGAATGACCTCCCATTCCATCAGCAATAGCCATTAAGTAATCACCATTACCATTTTTTACAATAATTACGCTATCCTCATTATGATCTCGAACTTTACCTGCATCAGTTAAATAAAAAGACTTCATACTTCCTCCTTTTTACTTCTTAGTTGTCCACAGGCAGCACTTATATTACCACCGAATTCTCTCCTAATTGTTACATTAATATTATTCTTCTTAAGTATATCATAAAAACGCATAATTTGAACAGTTTTTGTTCTCTTATACTCTATATTATTAGTTTCATTATAAGGTATTAGATTAATATAACAATTCATTCCTTTAACTAATCTAGCAAGTTCTAACGCACAATCTTCACTATCATTAATACCTTCAAGTAAAATATATTCAAAAGTAAGTCTTCTATTAGTCTTAGAAATATACTCTTTTAAACAAGGCATAAGCTTATCTAATGGATACACTTTATTAATAGGCATAATTAAATCCCTAATCTTATTATTAGGTGCATGTAAACTAATAGCTAAATTTATTTGCATATCTATATTACTAAATTCTTCTATTTTAGGAATAATACCACAAGTACTAACTGTAATATGTCTAGCTCCAATATTAATACCTTTTTGATCATTAATAATTCTAAAGAATCTTATTAAATTATCATAATTATCAAAAGGCTCACCAATACCCATTACTACTACATGACTAATTCTTGTTTTAATGTCTTCTTCAATCATAAGTATTTGTAATACCATTTCATATGTTTCTAGATTACGTACTTTCTTTCTTCTTCCTGATTCACAAAATCTACATCCCATGTTGCAACCAACTTGACTAGATACACAAACAGAAATACCATAATCATGCATCATTAAAACAGCCTCAATATGTTCACCATCATTAAGTTCGAATAAATATTTATTAACATCTTTGTCTCTTTGTACTTCAACTATTTTTAATGGACTTATACTATAATTACTACTAATATCATCAATTACTTCTTTCTTAATATTAGTAATTTCATTATAATCTTTAATTCTTTTTACATATAACCAATCAAATAATTGTAGTGCATGAAATTTCTTAGAACCAATACTTAAAAAATATTCTTCTAATTCTTCTCTACTAAGATTATAAATACTATTCATATTATCACCTGATTTCTTTTATATTATATAATATATTAATAAAAATAAAAAGATAGAGTTATTCTTCATTCATATAAATTAATAATAAAAAATAACGTCAAATGACGTTATTTTAAAACTGGAATTAAGTAATAATAGTTTTCTTTATTATTTTTAAATAACAAAGAAGCAACTCCATCATTATTTATATATACAATCCTATTATCTTCTGAAATATCACCAATAGCAATTTTTTCATCAGCTGTCTTATTATATATATCAATATAATCTTTAATTGTTTTATCTATTACTTCATCAGTTATTTTTTCTCTTTTTCTATATTCAGATTCAGTAATTATCTTATTCTCTTTTTTAGAGAAAATAACATTAGTAACTTCAGTAGCTTTCTGACTATTATCACAAAGATTTCTAATTATTCGATAATACATCAAGGAAATATAATCATCACCATCATAAACATAATAATCCAAATTAGAAATTCTATTATTTTTATATTCTGAATTTTCTGAACAAGATGAAGTAGTTGTATCTTCCTTATAATAATTATCAGTTTCATTATTTAACTTCTTAATAGCAGCTTGCAACTCATCATTTTTATAATTATTACTAAATTTATGATAGACAATATCTCTTTTAATTGTACAATCATCTTCATTCTTGCAAACATCATATTTAAGCTTACCAGATACTTTCCATTCACTCTTCACAGAAACATTATTTTTTTTATTATTCTTAGGTAGTAAAAATACCATTCCTAAAACAATCAATATTAAACTAACAACTACAATAATTGGAATTATTTTTTTCATAATTACCTCCTATCTCATATCTCCTATCTCCTATTTCCTATCCTGGACAATCAGAATAAGAGCATTCTCCACTTTCAGTTAAACATCCAGCTCTAATATACCATCCATCATTATAACCACCAATTATTTTATAATAACCATTAACTAAATTTGGAGAAACTGTAAATGTATCATGATAATAACCAGTACGAGAGCAATCATATCCAGCCCAACTATTTATACAAGTATAATATTGTCTACATAGTTTTAAAGTTTTATTACATGAATGAGTATTACATGCACTACCTCCACTACTTTCATCTTTACTAGAACATCTAGATCCATCATATTTTGAATATGCTAATCTATTGTGAGTTCCACCTCCACATGATTTACTACATCTGTTGCCATTTTTATATACCACTGAGCTGCAACAACCTTGGCTATTACATGCACTACCTCCACTACTTACATCTTTACTAGAGCATCTAGATCCATCATATGCTGAATATGCTAATCTATTATAAGTTCCTCCACCACATGCTTTACTGCAAGTACTACCATTTTTATATGTTACAGAACTACAACAATTCTGTGTATTACAATTTTGTGAAGATTTTTCTGCATTAACTGCACTTCCACATAAGTAAGTAGTATGTCCTGCTACTGAACTATATTTTGTACCAGTACGTGATTGAGAACCTGTTCCACAGCTTTTACTACATGCGCCCCAACTGTTCCATGATATTGTAGTAGCTTCACATCTATCTAATTTAACATCAAAAGAAACTTCAGCTGAACAGTTACTTAAATTATCGCATGCTTTCATCTTAACTGTAGTACTACCTTGACTATTTACATTTACATAACTAACTTTTGTACTTCCATTATAATAATTTACACCATTACCTAAGGCATCAGTTGAACCACTTGCTACAACTACTACCCAACCTCTTAACCAATTGCCAGCCGTATAAACACCTAATCCATTACCATTAGTAACATTAGTAGCATTCTTTTTACTATAACCAGTTAGAGTTGGTTTAGTAGGTCCTGTTCTATCTAGTTTTACTACATAACTAACTTCACCAGAACAGTTACCAGCCGAATCACAAGCTCTAAATCTAACTGTGCTTGTTCCTTCATTATCTACATTCAAATATGCACCTTTAGTAGATGAAACAGCTCCATGTGTTCCACTAGCCGTATAATAATAACTAATTGTTCCAAAAGTATCAGTTGATCCGGTTGCATTAACAAATGAATAACCACTAATAAAAGTACTATCATTAACTTCCGTTAAACTTCCTTTAGAAGTTACAGCCGTAGAATTAGTTCTTTTATAACCTTTAACAGTAGGTTTTGTTGGTGCGGTATTGTCATTATAATAAGTATCACTAACACACCAGTTACTTCTTATATTATTTGCATTATCTCTTGGTTTTACTCTTATTTTTACTTTACCATCTAAAGAAGGAGCAATAATTAATTCATTTTTATCATTTGTCTTTGTAGAACTCCAATCACCATCATCATATTTAATTTGATAATCATAATTTTGTAAATCAGTATCAGCAGTAGCAAATTTTAAATGCAATTGCACTTGTTGTGCAGGTGTTTCCTTAGAAAGAGCTCCTCCACCCTTCTTTGTTGCTGTAATAACTGGACAATCAGGTGGTTGATGATCAAATCTATACTCACCAATCTTTTGAATATTAGTTAAACTATTATTAACTATATTTTGTACCTTAATAGGTTTTACATATAAAGCATAAGTACCAGTTGAAGAACCTGACATTGTAATAGATTTAGAATTTAAAACAACTTTTTCACCAGTAGTTTTTATATATGAATTATTATATTCATATTCATCTTTAAAATCATCAGCATCTATATTATTAATATTTAATTCACGAGACCATAAATAAGCTATTTTTTGATTAGCAGTAAAACCATAATCATCATTTAGATGTATTACTACACTCTTTTTCTTAGAATTATCTGAAGTCTCATTATGTGATGTAGCAGTAATAGTAGGCATACCATCACTTAACTCACAATCTTGAACTATTTTTTCCATATCACTATATTGAACTACACCAGCACTATTTTCACAATAAGCAAATGTATCATAAGAATACTCATTATTAAACTTCTTAATAATAGCTAAACTATTATTATTATAAACATTACAAGTAACATCTTTTAATTGTATATCCTTAGCTAATTTTTTATTAATAAGTTCACTCAATTTAACTTTCTGACATCCATATGGAGCATTACCAAATAAATCATCAGTATAAGAATCATTATATAATTTAGCACTTACAGCAATTGACTTTTTATAATTCTCATATTGCGTCTTAGTATTATTTGTTTGAAATGCACGTAAAGTAGGAATAGCAATAACTGTCATAATAGCAAGTATACTAATAGCTACTAAAAGTTCAACTAAAGTAAACCCTTTTCTCTTCTTTTTTATAGTCTTCATTCTATCCCTCCTATTATAATTATCTACTATTTCACATAAATAATCAACAAAAAAAGCACGTATGTGCTTTTTCTAATTTAAAGGACTTTTAATTTTATCAATATTTCCATAGTCTTTATAATTTAATATTATATTTAATTTTCCATTACATACCTTTTTATATTTAGCAAAACTATCTAAACCAAATTCTAATCTATTAACATATCCATCAGTATCAGTACCTAAAGTTAAGTTATTAGCATCATCACTAATATCAATATCTTTATCATCCATTAATTTAATAATAGTATTAGTACTAATTAAATACTTATATTCTTGTCTAGCATCATCATATTCAGTCTTAGATACATAATAAGCCTTAGAAAACAAATCATTAATATTATCTAGTTGTAAAAAATAATATTGTTGAAAAGGATTATTTCCTTTAACAAAACTACCACTTTTATTATTATAAAATCCATCACTATTTCTATAATAATCTACTCCATCATAGATAAATATTTCATTTTCTCCATCACTCTTACCATTATATTCATACTTCTTATTATCACAAGTAATAGTATAAGTATAATTATAATTTAAAGAAACTAAATTACTAATAGAATAGTCATAAGGATTACCTGCTTCAAAATCCTCACTACTAGTAGTATCAGGTGTAATAACTCTAACAAAGATCATCAAAAAGATAAAAAATAATACATACCCACCAAAGAATAAAGCTGCTTTACCTTTAGGAGTCTTATATAATTCTTTTATTAATTTAATAAACTTCTTCATTATTCAAATACCTTGCCAATAAGTTTATCTTTACCAATACCATTAACAAAACTTATCGCATCCATCCTCTTCTTACCAGCTGGTTTTAAAGAAGTAATAATTAATTCTCCATCACTACACTTAACACTAATACCACTTTTACTTATTGAAACAATTTCCCCATTCTTTTTATCAGAGAAACTACCTTCTCCTATCTTACTATCATAAATTTTATATTCTACTCCATCTAATATACAATTAGCTGCTGGTACTGGACATAAACCACGTATTAAATTAAATACTTCTCTCTTAGTTTTATTAAAATCTATATGTTCTTCTTCTCTTTTAATATTATAACCAAAAGTAACTTCATCTTCATTTTGTTTAATTCTCTTATTAGTACCATCAATAATACTTGGTAAAGTCTCTAATAACAAGTCTCTACCAATTATACTTAATTTATCATGAATACTTTCTAAATTATCAGAATCAAGTATTTCTATTTCTCTTTGACTAATCATATCTCCATCATCCATACCTGGTGCCATATACATAATAGTAATACCAGTAGTTTTATACCCATCTATAATAGCATGATGTATAGGTGCTCCTCCCCTAAGTTTAGGAAGAAGTGACCCATGTACATTAATACAACCAAGCCTTGGATAATCAAGTATAACTTTTGGAATAATTTGTCCATATGCACAAGTAATTATAATATCTGGATCTAAAGCAAGTATATCTTCATATTCTTCTCTAATTTTAATAGGTTGAAATACTTTAATATTATGCTTTAAAGCAACTTCTTTAATAGGAGTATTTTTAAGTTCTTGACGTCTTCCAACTCTTTTATCAGGTTGACTAACTACTCCTATAACATCATAATTTTCAATTAAACCTTCAAGTACTGGAACTGCAAAATCTGGAGTTCCCATAAAAATAACTTTCATTTTATCACACCATTTCTAAAAGAATTATAACATAAAAAAAGAGTTATTATAACTCTTTATAATAATACAAATAAAATTGTTGCGATAACACCTAAAGAAACAAGTAAAGCTCCTGCTAATAATAGTACAGTAGCAGATCCATAATTATTTTGAAAATCATAAGCAATTTTTTCTTCTTTTTCTTTTAAATCTACTTCTTCTATCTTTAAGCCTTCTACTTTTTCTTTTATAGGATCTAACTCTATTATTTCAAAATCATCAGCATCTAATCTTTGACTAAAAGCTACTCTATTATTTCTAGAATACATAATATTATCAACTGCTTCATTAATATCTAATTCTGTATTCATAGCAAGTTTATTAATATCAATATTATCTTTACTATTAAATAATCTTCTCTTAACTAATAATAAACTAATTTTCTTTTCACTTCTATGTAACAATTTCCATTCTTTTTCAACAACCTCTAAAATAAACTTCTTATCTGCTTCACTAAAATCATATATATAAAATATTCTCTTTAAATTCTTAATAACAGCATTATAGTCATCTTTTACATATGCATAAGCATCTATCTTTTTATCAATATCACTATTACTAACTATATTATAGTAATACATTGGTCCTCTTAAAGAAGAAGAACAAGCATATAAAATATTATCAGTAAAATAAACTTCTTTTCTATCAAAATTCTTTTCACATACATTAATAATATTATATTTATTAAATATTCTATTTACTTGTCTAAAATCATCATAATAATTTTCATAGTCTTCAGCATTAAAACCAAGTACCTTTATACTTTCAGAGTAGCAAGAACTAAATCCATGTAAATAATAACCATTCACAATATAAGCATTATAAATATAGTCAAGTAGTAACTTTCTATTTAAATAATTACTAGTATCACCAATATTTAATTTTTTAATACATAACCTAGTTATAAATTTATTAATACCAATAATAATATCATTAAAATCACTAAGTTTACGATATAATAAATCTAATTGTTCAACAAATGAGTCTAAATGAACTATATCATTAATAATTATTTTATATTTTAAAAGTGCTTCGTATAATATGAATAATGCTTTATTCTTATCATCAATACCTAAAAAGACATTTGAAAACTCATTGTTTTTTAAATAATATTTATCATTACTAGAAATATTCTCAATAAGTTTTTTAACATCTGCTCTTCTTACATATTCATCTATCACACTAATCACCTCCTATAAAATAATTATTCTAAATTCTAAAATAAACCTGCCCAAATAAAGATACCAATTGCACCTACAACAATAACTACTAGTAATATAAGTAATATTATTCTAACTGCAGGATTACCTCTATCCCAATAATAACGATCTAAATCAGTAGAAGAATCTTTCATTAATTTTTCATAATCATCACTATTCTTCTTATTTACCTCTAAATCCTTATTCTCGTTCATAAATACACCTCTTATCCTACTTAAATTTTATCACATAAAAGTGTAAAATAAATAAAGATTGACATTCATTTGTCAATCTTTTACATTTTATTTTACTATATACCTCTAGGATTAAAATCAATATCTATCTTAATCTTACTATTTGCTTTATAATGATCAACTATTTTTATTAAATAATTTCTTATCACATTAACATCTTTATATTTAAGAATAATATTATATCTATAAACATTATTAAGTTTAAATATTGTATTAGCAGAAGGACCTAAAATAATAGTATTATGTAAATTCCTTTCCATACTTCTTTTTATTTTTAATGCTTCTCCATATATATAATCACTATTCTTACCACTTATCTTTATATTACACAAATAATAATATGGTGGATATTTCAAACTACGTCTTATCATCATTTCTTGTTTATAAAAACCTAAATAATCATGCATCTTAGTATAACTTATAGCATAATGATCTGGATTATAAGTTTGAATTATTACTTGTCCTTCTCTACTACTTCTTCCACTTCTACCAGCTACTTGACTAAGTAAAGAAAAAGTATTTTCACTACTTCTAAAATCTGGAATATTTAAAGAAGTATCAGCATTTATTACTCCAACTAAAGTAACATTATCAAAATCAAGTCCTTTCGCAACAATTTGCGTTCCAAGTAATATATCATATTCATGATTCCTAAAAGAATTAATCATCTCTTCATGCTTTCCTTTACCACTAGTAGTATCAAAATCCATTCTAAGAACACGACAATCAAACATATTAGTTAATTCTTCTTCTATTCTTTGTGTCCCAACACCTAAATCATTTAATGACTCTTCTCCACATTCTGGACACTTAGTAAATACCTTTTCACCATGTCCACAATAATGACAACGTAATGTATTACTACTCTTATGATAAGTAAGAGTAATATCACAATTTGGACATTTAAAAGTATATCCACAGTTTTTACAAGATACAAAAGATGCATATCCACGTCTATTTAAAAGTAATATTACTTGTTCACTAAGACTAAGTCTTTTTTCAATACTTTCCACAAGAATTGGGGAAAAATGTCCTTTGCTCTTTCTTATTTCTTTGTTCATATCCACAATTATAACTTCTGGTAACTTCTTACCATTTACTCTATGTGGTAAAGTAAGTAATTTATAAACACCTTTATTAGCTCTCGCAAAAGATTCAAGTGTTGGAGTTGCACTACCTAAAATTAATGGACAATTGTGATACTTACTTCTCCATTTTGCAATATCAATTGCATCGTATCTAGGATTAGGATCACTTTGTTTATAAGAATCACTATGTTCTTCATCAATAATAATTATTCCAATATTATTTAAAGGAGCAAAGATTGCACTTCTAGCACCAATAACTATACTAGCTTCTCCCCTATATATTCTTCTCCATTCATCATATTTCTCACCATCAGATAAAGCAGAATGTAAAGCTGCTATCCTATCACCAAAACGAGCTCTAAACCTATTAACCATCTGTGGAGTTAAACTAATCTCAGGAACTAAGACAATACTAGTCTTACCATCATTAATACATTTCTCAATTAACTCCATATATACTTCAGTCTTACCACTACCAGTTACCCCATATAATAAATAAGTAGAATTATCACAAACACTATCAACAACACTTTGTTGCTCACTAGTTAAAATATGCTTATCTTCCTTAAAATCTTTATAATCAAGTCTATAATGTTCCTTCTTTTCTTCTTCAATAATCCCCTTTTTTAATAAAGTATTAACACTGCTTAAAGAAATATCAACAAGATTCTTTCTAAGTACTTCTCCATTCTTTAATAAATTAATAATCTCCTGTTGTGGTTCAGTAAGCTTAATCTCTGAATAATCACCAACTAATATATAATATGTATCAAACTTCTTATTAATAACATTACCATTCTTAGCTTTTAACGCCTTAGGAAGCATAGTTTGAAAACAACTAATTAAAGTAGATAATGTTACATCTCTCATATAATTACCAAGTTCTAATAATTCATCATTTAATATTATCTCTCTATCTTTGATATCAATAATCTCTTTTAAATTATCTAATTCACTATCCTCCTTAATCTCAAGTATAAAACCTTCTAGTTCCATTCTTCCAAAAGGAACTATTACTCTAATACCTATCTTAATAGAAGATACTAAATCATCTGGTACTTTATAATCAAATACTTTATCAATATTTTTACTACTAAGTTCAACTAAAACTCCTACGACCAAATTACCACCCCCAAAAGAGTAACTACCTATATTATAGCATACAAAAAGAAGATATTTATCTATCCTCTTCTTTAATCATTTTAGCATGAACAACTTTTCTACCTTTATTATCTTCAGTACAAGTAGATAAAGTAATAATCTTATCATCTATTGTTACAGAATTATCTATCGCAATAGAATTTCTACTACTTATAGTATCCAAGAATCCTTTATAATCAACATCACTATAGAAATTAGTTTGTAAATAATAAACTTCCGGATCTATATAGTAAGCAGAAAATATTAAATAAGTATATTTCTTAGTTGGAGTAAGTACAATAATTCTCTTACTAGAATTCTTAATCCAATTCTTAGTAAATATATTAGCAATACTACCAAAAGCTGTTTTATTTAATAAATTATGTCCATAGAAAATAGTATTATTATCAGTCATATCTGAACTATTTCTAAAATCCATAAAAGTCCATCCAGTAGTTTTATAACTATTATCAAAACTATGATTTAAATAATAATCATTATTATCAGTTTGTACTATAGGATAATTAATATTAGTTCCATCTACAGTTAACCAAGCAACTGTATTACTATTAACATTTCTAAGTTCTGAGAAATTTACATTACTCAATTTAAATTTACCATATATACGATAAGGATTTAAATCTTGATTAATACCACCACTAGCAATAGTAGTATCATTACCACCATTATCAGCAATCTCTGTACTTGTTTCACCATCATCACTCAAATGAACTTCTTGTCCTTTATCAACATATAAAATATTAAATAACGCAACAAAAGAAACAAACCATAATATAATTATTAAAATATATTCTGGTTGTTCCATTCTCTTTTCAAAATGCCTAATAACTCTATCTAACCATTTAAAATGAAATATCTTTTTCAATAATGTAAAGAATTTAACTATATAAAAGTAAAAACCTCTAGATATAAATAATGATATAGAAATTACACCTTTTACAATACACTTAACTAAGTAATATGGCAATAACACAATATTCTTAAGTATTTTCATATAAGTTCCTCATCGATAACAGTAAT
Source organism: uncultured Bacillota bacterium (assembly GCA_946630315.1). GTDB lineage: Bacteria > Bacillota_I > Bacilli_A > RF39 > UBA660 > UBA3789. The sequence continues at coordinate 20,279 of CAMOYT010000023.1, forward strand.
AATTCTAGGAGTATTATATAAGTCTTCATCAATTACAACTTTATTCATAGACTCAGCAATAGGTTTAATTGTCTCTTCATGTAATTCCTCTATATTATCATCATTATCTATTTTTACACTATTTCTTAATTCATCACTAATAGGAAGTATTTTATCAAATATTTTAGTTGCTCCATCATA
>CAMOYT010000024.1 GCA_946630315.1 uncultured Bacillota bacterium
AATGTTCCACCACCTAAGTCATAAACTAAGATAGTTTGTCCTTCTTCTTTTTCTAGACCATAAGATAATGCTGCTGCTGTTGGTTCATTGATAATTCTTTCTACTTCTAAACCAGCAATTTTACCAGCATTTTTAGTAGCTTGTCTTTGACTATCATTAAAGTATGCTGGAACTGTAATTACAGCTTTTTCTACTTTTTCTCCTAAATAACTTTCAGCATAATCTTTAATATAAGATAGAATCATTGCTGAAACTTCTTCTGGAGTGTATTTCTTTCCTTCTAATTCTACTTTTTTATTAGTACCCATTAATCTCTTAATAGATGATACTGTATTTGGATTAGTAAGTGCTTGACGTTTTGCTGCTTCACCTACTATTCTTTCTCCTTTTTTGAAAGCTACAACAGATGGTGTTGTTCTTCCTCCCTCTGGATTTGGGATTACTTTTGGAGCTCCTGCTTCAAGTACTGCTGCACATGAATTAGTTGTTCCTAAATCTATACCTATTATTTTACTCATATATTATCTCTCCTTTTCTTACTTTTGATTTATTTTTACTGAGGCCGCTCTAATTACACGGTCTTTTAATTTATATCCTTTTAATAATACTTCTAGTACTTCTTCATCTTCATGATCTGGAAGTGAATCTGTTAGTAGAGCTTGTTCTTCATTTGGATCAAATATTTGTCCTACTCTATTAATTTCTTCTACTCCAAATTTGGTTAAAATATTACTTAATTCATCATACATTAATTTAAAACCAGATAAATATTTAGTTAATTCTTCTGACATATTTTCTTCTTTTACTACAAGAGCTCTTTCAAAATTATCTTTTACATTTACTAGTTCTTTAATAATGCCTTCATTAGCATATTTTAATAAACTAGCTGTTTCTTCATCTTTTCTCTTACGATAATTTATTAATTCTGCTTGAGCAAGTTTTACTTTATTTACTAAATCATCTTTATCTTTCTTTAGTTGCTCATTTTCTTCATCTAGTTTTTTGTTTTCTTGAGTTAAGCTAGTAATTTCTTCTTCTAACTTTAACATTTCATTATTTATTTTAGTATCTTGCTCTAACTCTTTTGTTTCTTCTAATAATTCTGGTTCTTCTTGCTTAACTTCTTTTTTCTTTGCCACAAACAAGTCCTACCTTTCTATATTTTCTTTCATGTACTCTAACATGCCAACTACACGGTCATATTCCATTCTCTTAGGACCAATAATAGCAATAGTACCTTCTTCATTACCACTTTTAAATTTAGTTTTAATTACTGTTACATCGCTATCTATATTGCTTTCATTACCTATGTAGACTTTAATATTATTATCTTCATCTTCTTCAATACTCTTAAGTAAATCTTTATCTTCTAATTTATTAAAGACCTTTTTTATCTTTTCAATATTGGAAGAGAATTCTGGTTGCTCCAACATTTTATTTCTACCTACAACGTTAACAGCATCTGTTGTAAAGTCATTAAAGACATGGTAAAAGGCATTATATAGTTGTTCATGTTGTTTTACATAATTACCTATAATTGGTTTTATTTCAAACTCTAATTTATTACTTACTTCATCAATTGGAGTTCCTGAGATTAAGTTATTAATTAAACTAACTGTTTTTTGTACTTCATCTAAAGAAACATCTTGTAGTTTCATATTCTTATGTTCTACATGTCCTTTATCAGTAACTATTATTACAATCATACTAGATTCATCAATCGGAATTACCTCTATTTGTTTAAGAAGATTCTCATGAGAAGTACTGCCTAGTACTACTGTTGTATAATTCATCATATCAGATATAACTTGTAATGATTTTGTAATTACATCTGATAAAGCTAGTTGTTGATTTTTAAAGACTACTTGTAGTTTTAACATATCTTCAGCATTCATTTTCTTTAACTCCATTAGGTTGTCTACATAGTACCTGTAGCCAGCTTCACTGGGAACTCTGCCTGAAGATGTATGTGTTTTTTCTAATAATCCTAATTCTTCAAGAGCCATCATTTCATTACGAATTGTTGCTGATGAAGTTTTAATAGTCTTAGATAATGTCTTAGAGCCAACGGGAGTTGGATCTTTAATATATCTTTCTACTATTTCTTTTAGGATTTTATTTTGTCTTTCAGTCAACATAACATCAACCTCCTAGCACTTTTTTAACTTTAGTGCTAATAGTATTGTATGACTATTTTTAGCACTTGTCAAGTTTTAGTGCTAACTTTTTTATAAAAAAAATTAGCAGTCAAATTATGACTACTAATATGATTGATTTTTTAGGTTAAATGGTGTTGGTGTTGTCTTAACTACTAGTTTTGATGATGATGTTCCAAGATATAGGTCTTGTTTAGCTCTTGTCTTTGTTTTGGCACTTTTTATATAAACATATCGCCAATCTGGTGCTACTACTAATTGCCATAATTCTTCATTCAATCCATTTGGCTCTTTGAATGGAGTTGCTGTACTTAAATATGAATTTTCTTCAGCATTAGAATAATCTTCACCTGTATGTTCATCTACATCATCAATTCTTAGAGAATAGTTTTTAGATGACTCTACTATTTTATAATATGATCCTACTTTTTCTATGTGCCATTTCTGGTTTTGAGAATCACTTATTCTAGCAGTTATTACATTAGATGATGTATCGCTTGTCATTAGTACATTTGGGCTATCAGCTGGTCCAATCCAGAAATCTGCTGAATCTGGGAACTCTCCTGTTCTTAAACCAAAAACAGATGCTTTTAAAAGGCTGTAATAAATTCCATAAGCTGGTTCTGTTCCTGATCCTAGATGAATATTTTGGCCATTACTTAATTTAAGATCTATTGAAGTTATAGTTTTATTTGGATGATTTAGTCCTATTCCATAATATGGTCTACTAGTACAATTATATGTTTTTTCTTGTCCATTATTAAAAGTTGCGGTTGTTGAAATGTCATAGTCACAAGCATTTTTCAATGTTGCATCAGTTGAAGTTATACCATTTGCTACTTCTCCGGTTGTACCATCATAGTATAGTGCTTGAATTTCATTTAAACCTTTGGCTCCCATAGTTTGTGTTATTTTAATATTACTAAAAGTTGCTTTAGATGAAAGATTTATTGGTGGATTATTTTTAGAATTAGAAGATATTTTATCTATTTTAGCTTTTCCTACTCCTACATTTACACCAGTTACTATATATGGATCTAGGAATGCATAAGTAGTTGAAGCTGTATCAAATCCTCGATCATCATTATTAATTACAAATTGACGATAGACAAATGATAAATTGCCTACAGTATACTTTTTTTCTGATGTATTGGCAAAGTAAGCTCTAACTCCTGGATATCCAGCAATGAAGTTTCCTGTTGTAATTTTTCCAGCACCAGCTTGAGATGGACCATCTTTGCCTTGATCTTTACCCATTGCACGCATTATATAAGTATAGTCTTTTACTAGTCCACCACCACTACTAGTAATGGTATTTGTATCATTTGATACTTTAACAACTGTATTAGCTGATTTACCTGTTGCTGTACTTCCAATATCAAAGTATAAGTTTTGTCCCGCGTTTAAGTAAATGATACCTGATGTATATGCGCCATACTTTGTTGCAGAACCTGCTCCCCATAGTTGTATTTTGTACCAGCCAGATCCTTTTTCTGGTATTACGTATGGTTTATCAGTACCATCAGTATTTATAGTTGTATTGGTTAAGCTCAATCTATTTAATTCTTCTTCAACATCTTTTACCATAGTAGATGTATTTTTACGATTAGATGACATTATACTCATTAATAGTACTACTATCATTACTCCCATTAAAGATATACCATATAGAAGTGTTGAAATTGCAAACCCTTTATTATTCTTCATATAATCACCACTATTCTAATTAATTATATCAAATATATTTTAATATTACTACAAATTTATCACCGTATTTTTTTTCTTTATATATTTCTAAATTAGATGGATAGACTATTTTATCTAGGCTACTGCTTTCACAAATAAGAAGTCCATCTTCTTTTAATAAATTATTTTCTAGTATTAGTTTTATACTTTGTTCTAAATAATCAGTTTTATATGGTGGATCTAAAAATATTAAATCGAATTTTATTTTTATTTCTTTTAATATCTTTTGATAGTCCCCTTTTATAACAGTAGCATTATTAATATTTAATTTTTTAAGATTACTATTAATTGTATTAATAGCTATTTTATTATTATCTACTAAATAAGCAGTTTTAGCTCCATTAGATAGGGCTTCTATTCCTAAATTACCACTACCGGAAAATAGATCTAATATAGTTGAATCTTTAATATAATCTTGAATCATAGCAAATAAGCTTTCTTTTACTCTATCCATAGTTGGTCTTGTTCCAGCTATATCAAAACCATCTAGTATTCTTCCCTTATAAATACCACTAATTATTTTCATAGGCTACAACTTCCTTTACTATTAATTTTCTTTAGTTCAGAATTTATTTGCATTATTAAAATATTTAAATCTATTTCTTTATCTTTATATTCTTTGAATAATTTGTTTTTTAATATTTCTTCTTTTATTCTTTCATCTTTAGTTAAATTATATTTATTTATTTTATCTAATAAGTCTTTATCTTGACTAATTAGTCTATTAATACTAATAATTTCTTGTACTTCTTTAGTATTATTTAATTCATTTTTTAAATTATTAATTTTATCTATTAATTCATTCATATTATCACTTCTCTTACTTAATTATAGCATAAAAAAAGAAGTTTCCTTCTTATTTTAGAAAGTCATCTATTGTCATTAAACGATCATCTATTTCTTTTAATGATATTTGATCTTTCTTAGGAACTTCTTCTTTTGGCTCTTCTACTTTGTTTTCTTGTTCTTCTCTTTTATTAGAAGTTAGGGTTGCTACTACGAAGCAATCTGTTAATTCATGTTTAGATATTGATGAACCTGTTGAGTATCGGTCGGCAATTGATAATTCTGTTATCTTTATAGTATTAATATCACCATTTTTTAAACCAATATAAGTTCTATTATCTTCTATGAATGTCTTTAAAATATGATATGGATTTGATTTTACTTCTCTTAGTAATAGTAAGCCTCTTCTAGCTCTTGTAGATAATTCAAATTCTGTTAATCTTATTCTTTTTCCTGTACCTTTTTCTGTTATTACTGAGATAAATTCATCTTTAGTATAATCAAAATTATTTACTGATACTAGGTAATCATCTTTTAATTTCATAGCTTTTACACCTGATGCTTTTACTCCTACTATTGGTATTTCATCTATATTAAATGATAATCCATAACCAGAGTTTGTTGTTGTAAAGATGGTGTTTTTATTATCTACGAAGGCAGCAATTACTTCATCATCATCTTTTAGTTTCATACAAGATGTTGCTTTTGTATAACGAAGTAGTTTAAAGTCTTTTATTTTAGAACGTTTAATCATACCTTGTTTTGATGCAATTACAATGTTTTTGTCTGTTTCAAAATCATAAGCTGGTATACTTGCAATTATCTCATCACCTGGTGGTAGTTCTATTACATTACTTACATGTTTTGGCATATCTTTCCATTTTAAATCTGGAATCATATGTACTGGTATATGTAGATAGTTACCTTTATTAGTTATTAATAAAAGAGTGTCTGTTGTATTCATTTCATATATTCCTAATACATAGTCATTTTCTTTTATTGTAAGATCACTTTCTTCAGATGCTGCATAACTACGTGAAGATGTACGTTTAATATAACCATCTTTTGTTACTAGGACAATAACATCTTCTTTTGGTATCATTGCTTGAGTATCTATTTTTATCTCGGTTATCTCATCTTTTATTTCAGTTAATCTTGGTGTTGGATATTCTTTATTTATATTTTGTAATTCTTTTTTCATTACATGTTTTAGTGCTGCTTCATTATTTAATATTTGCTCCCAAATATTTATTTTCTTTTCTAAGTCTTTCATTTCTTCTTCTAAAGCAACTACATCAGTATTTGTTAATCTATATAATTGTAATGTTACTATTGCTTCTGCTTGTTCAATAGTGAAGTCAAATTCCTTTACTAAGTTTTCTTTGGCATCACTTTTATTTTTAGAGGCTCTAATTACTTTTATTACTTCATCTAAGATAGAAATACATTTTATTAAACCTTCTAATATATGATATCTTGCTTTAGCATGATTTAAGTCAAATAATGTTCTTCTTCTAATTACTTCTCTTTGATGGGCAATAAAGGCATCTAATGCTCCTTCTAGTCCTAAAAGCTTAGGTCTTCTATTTACTATTGAGACCATATTGAAGTTATATGATATTTGCATATCAGTATTTTTTAGGAAATAGTTTATTACTAAGTCGACGTTAGCATTTTTCTTTAAATCAATTACTACTCTTACATCTGCTGCTGACTCATCTCTTACTTCTACTATTCCGTCTATCTTCTTATCAATTCTTATATCGTCCATTTTCTTAACCATAGCGGCTTTATTTACTTCAAATGGAATTTCTGTAATGATAATTGATTTGCCTGATTTTGTTTCTTCTATTTCATATTTACATTTAATTACTATTCTTCCTCGACCAGATGTATATGCTTCTTTAATACCATCTATTCCTTCAACAATTCCTCCTGTTGGGAAATCTGGTCCTTTTACGAATTTCATTAATGTATCTAACCCACAATTAGGATAATCAATACGATGAATAGCTGCATCTACTATTTCGTTTAAGTTATGTGGTGGAATATTAGTGGCATATCCAGCACTAATACCTTGAGCACCATAAACTAGTAGTGCTGGAAATCTTGCTGGTAAAACAGTTGGTTCTATAGTTGTATCATCGAAGTTTGGAGAAAATTCAACTGTATCTTTGTCGATATCACGAAGCATTTCATTAGCTATTTTTGAAAGTCTTGCTTCTGTATAACGGTAAGCAGCAGGACTGTCTCCATCAATAGATCCATTATTACCATGCATATCAATATATGGTAAACGTGTCTTCCAAGGTTGAGACATTCTTACCATAGCATCATAAATAGATGTATCACCATGTGGATGATAATTACCAATTACGTCTCCAACAGTCTTGGCACTTTTTCTATATCCTTTATCATAAGTATTATGTTCTTTATGCATTGAATATAGAATTCTTCTTTGAACTGGTTTTAATCCATCTCTAGCATCTGGTATAGCACGATCTTGAATAATATATTTAGAATAACTTCCAAATCTTTCACCCATGATGTCTTCTAGAGTATAGTCAAAAATCTTCTCTATTACTTCTTCTGTTTCAGTTTTCTTTTTTGGCATATTACCACTACTTTCTATTATTAAGCTTCTATCTTGTAATCATCTTCTAGTGAGAATTCTACATTCTCTTCAATCCATTCTTTACGAGGTGGTACATCATCACCCATAAGAATAGATACTCTTTTTTCAGCTAATTGAGCATCTTCTATATTTACTCTAATTAGTGTTCTACTACCTGGTTTCATTGTTGTTTCACATAGTTGATCGGCATTCATTTCACCTAGACCTTTATATCTTTGAATTTCACATTTTTTGCCTTTAGACTTTTCTTTCATCTCTTCTACTGTATAGGCATATTCTATATCTTTACCACTTTGAATTTTAAATAATGGTGGTAGAGCTACAAATAGTCTTCCATTTTCAATTAATGGTTTCATATAACGATAGAAGAAAGTCATTAATAGGCATTGAATATGTCCACCATCTTCATCAGCATCAGACATGATTATTACTTTTGAATATTCACAATCATTTATATCAAAGTTTGATCCATAACCTGCTCCTATAGTATAAATCATTGTATTTATTTCTTCATTTTTTAAGATATCTTCTTCTTTTGTTTTTTCTGTATTTAATACTTTACCTCTTAGTGGTAGTATTGCTTGATAACGTCTATCTCTTCCTGATTTAGCAGAACCTCCAGCAGAATCACCCTCGACTAAGAATAGTTCTTTTTTTGTTTTATCTTTACTTTGAGCAGGAGCTAATTTTCCAGATAAAGATCTTTCTTTATTATTTTTCTTAGTTCCTTTACGTGCTTCTTCTCTAGCTTTTCTTGCTGCCTCTCTGGCTATTTTACTTTTTAAACTCTTATTTATTATTTCAGTTGCGATAGCTTTGTTTTCTTCTAAGTAAACACGCATTTGATCTGTCACTATTTGTTCTACTGCAGTTTTAGCTGCTGGTGTTCCTAATTTTCCTTTAGTTTGGCCTTCAAATTGTAGTATTCCTTCGGGAATCTTTAAACTAATTACAGCAGTTAAGCCCTCACGTACGTCGCTACCTTCAAAGGCTTTATCTTTTCCCTTAACAAAACCATTTGATTTAGCATAATCATTAAATACTCTGGTTAAGGCAGTTTTAAATCCTACTTCGTGAGAACCACCATCTATGGTTTTTACATTATTTACAAATGAAACAATGTTTTCATTATATGTATCTGTATATTGCATAGCAATTTCTACTTCTATTTTATCTTTAATACCTTGAATAGATAAAACTTGATTAAGAGTGTTTTTACCTTTATTAATCTCTTCTACAAATTCTTCAATACCTCTTTCATAATGAAATTTAGCTTCTCTTTCATCTTCTTCATCTATTACTTCGATTGTTATACCTTTAAGTAGAAAAGCACTTTCTTGCATTCTTTCACAAACATTAGTATATGAAAAATTAGTATTTGAAAATATTTCATCGTCTGGTAAGAATCTAACTGTTGTTCCTGTACGGTTTGTTGTACCTATCTTTTTAAGTGGTACTGCTACATGACCTCCATTTTCAAATCTGATATATGACTCTTCTTTATCTCTTTTAATAGTTACTTCCATCCATTTAGATAAAGCATTAACAACACTTGAACCTACTCCGTGTAGTCCACCAGATACTTTATAGCCATCTGATTCAAACTTACCACCAGCATGAAGTATTGTATAAATTACTTCTGGTGTAGATTTACCTGATTCATGCATTCCAGTTGGAACTCCACGTCCATGGTCTTCTACACTTACTGATTTATCTTTATGAAGTGTTATCTTTATATAATCACCATATCCATTAATAGCTTCATCAACAGCATTATCTACTATTTCCCAAATTAGATGATGAAGTCCACGTCTATCAGTAGAACCTATATACATTCCAGGTCTTTTTCTAACTGCTTCTAGTCCTTCTAATATTTTTATTGATGATGCATCATATTTTCCAGCCATTATTATCACTCCTAATATTTACATTAGTTATTATATCGAAAAATCAATGGTTTTTCAATTTTAATTTACAGATTATTTACAATGATATTTACTTTCTATAATACAAATCTTAACAGTTATAGTCAATAGAAAAGAGAGCTTTCTACTCTCTTGTCGCTTTTTCCATTACTTTAGTCATATTTTCAACAAAATCACATAATGATTGTTGTATTGAACTGGCATATACTACTACTGCTTCTACGAAGTCCTCTTCTGATGAATTTCCATTTTGTGCTTCTACTATATCTTTTGTTATTATTGGCTCACTTTTAACATTTACTTCATCACACATTGTAGTAGTTAGGCTAGTTAATATTTTTAATTGTTCTAGTGCTATCTTTCTTTTTTCTTCTAAAGAATTTTGTTTAAATTCTTCCATATATTCATTAAAATTATCCATTTTTATTCTCCTATCTAAACATATTAGTTAATTCTTCTTGCTCTTCCTTATTTAGTTCCTCTTTTTCTAGTAACATCATGTATCTAGCCCATTTTCCTGTTACTTGAGCAAAAGCCTTTTTTATACTTGATATTCCATATACTCTATCTGATACTGATTTCTTAGCCTCATATGAATCTTTTAGATTAGTTCCTCTTCCTTCTAAATTATGTTTTCTTACTTCTTCTTTTAGTTCTTCGGCTATTGGCTCTTCTTCAAATATATCTTTACAAATAGATGCTAATTTAGCATTTTGCTCTTCAAAATATTTTTCTTGTTCTTTCTCATCCATTTTAGTTATATCTTTTAATTTACTAAAAGATTGTGTTTTTGTTAAAATTACATGTGCAAAATCTTTTTGTAGTTGGGCTAATTCTCTTTTCCTATTTTCGATTATTCTTTTTTCTTCTTCTGGATCTTCAGCACGTATTGGTGCTTCATATATGTCATATTTTAATCTTTTATATAGATTGGCTATTTGATCTATATCCATATATCTAGTAGCATGTGTTGTTCTTGAATAGTAGTCAGTAGTTGGGTAAACATTTTTTCTGTTTTTAACTAAATAATCACTTACATAATTATTTACTTTTAAAGTCAATGCATCTGGAGTAACAAGATTTTTACCAAATAATCTATTATAATCTCGGTTATTAGTAATTTGTCTATCTATCTCTTTCTTAGCTTCTTGACTTAATGAAGAATAATACTTCATAAATTTATTATAGCCTTCTTTATATTTATAAATACTATTTATAGCATCTATTTTTCTAAATAGCTCATTACTCTCATTTAGTGAATTATGAAACAATAATTCTTTAACTGTTACTTCATAAGTAGCAATAGCCAAATTCATTATATCGTCTATATTAAGTTCATTTTTTGAAACTATTTTTTCTATTTGAATTCCTTTTTCTAATGTATCTATTGAATAGTATCCTTTACCATATGCATTTATTCTTCGATATAGTTTTGTGATTCTATCTATTTCTTCAGATGAGAATTTGTGAGAACCATATTCATTTGCTATTTTCTTATCTATATCTTCTTTTATTAATTCTTTGCTTTGTTCAGGAGTAGATCCACTATATGGTGTTTTTTTAATAGGTGTTCTTTCGTATTTATCATAGCTAGAATAACTACTTGTTCCACTATATGTTCCATATCCACTTTCTCTTATTGTTTTAGATGATTCAGTTTGTTTTCTTCTTTCAGCTGCTTTATTTTTTGCTTCTTCTTTTTCTTTTTCTAACCTTTGTATAGATTGTTTTGCATACATATATCTTCTAGCATATGTTCTTAAGGCCTCAACAGGATCTTTTCTTATCTCATCTGCTATTCTATCACAATCAGAAGAAGTTAAGTTTAATCTATAAGATCTTTGCATTTCTTGAATACTTCTTGAAATTTCAAATGAAGAAGTATGACTTAATTGTTCTATCTTTTTTATAGAATCTAGGATTTTTTTATGTCCTTTTTGGGCTTTAGCCATATCTACATTTTGAATCAGATATATTCCATCTTTAGCTTTTTTTCTCTCTCTATCATTTTTAAAATCAATATATCCTACACAAATATCCATAGCAAGAGCTGCTACTGCTCGCTCTTGTTCATAATCTTTTATTCTCTCATTATAATAACTTTCGTCCATAAGCTTATGTTTTACCTCTATTTTAATTTTATCATAACAAAAAAATAAATAAAAGATTATTTAATTCCATTTATTAAATAATCTTTTATTGTTGTTCTTCTTTTTACTTCTTCATCATTTGCTGCGGCCATTTTTAAAGCCTCAAAGTCTCCTACTAAATATAGTTTTTTCTTGGCTCTTGTAACAGCAGTATAGATTAGTTTTTTATATAACATTTTATAATATGTTTTTACTATTGGTATTATTACTACATCAAATTCTGATCCTTGTGATTTATGAATACTTATTGAATAGGCTAATCTAAAATTATTAAAATTAGAAGGTGTGTATTTAACAATACTACCATCAAAATTTATAGTTATTTCTTTTTTAGGATTAGTTTTAATAATATCAATTAAACCTATATCACCATTATAGACATTATCATCAGGCATATTAGTAAGTTGAATTACTTTGTCATTTTCTCTAAATATTACTTCTCCTACTTTTAATTCTTGTTTAGTACTACTTTTCTTATTATCTATTTCTTGGATTCTTTTATTTATTTCATCTATTCCATTTATTCCTTTATATATTGGAGCAAGGACTTGGAAATCTTTATAAGATAAATCTTTGTATGTTGTTGCTAACTCAGAGATTGTATTTACTACTTCATTATTTAAGCATTTTATAAAAGTAAGATCTTCACTCTTATTAAAAATATCTTCTGTAATGGTATTATTTCTAATATCATAGGCAAGATTTATAATATTTGAGTCTTTTCCTTGACGATATAATTCAGTTAACTTAATAACTGGTAGTTTATTAGAATCTATTAAATCATGTAATACTTGTCCTGGACCTACTGATGGTAATTGATGATCATCACCTACTATAACTATTTTGCAATTTGCAGATATGCCTTTAAGTAGGGCTGCCATAAGATATGTATCTATCATACTTGATTCATCAATTATGATAAATTCTACTTTTGATTTATTATATTCATTTACTTGAAATTTATTTGATTCTTTTTGCCATTTTAAGAATCTATGAATAGTACTTGCTCTTAAATAAGTTGCTTCTGTCATTCTTTTAGCAGCTCTTCCTGTTGGTGCAAGTAAGGCTATTTTTTCTTGTAATTTCTCATATGAATATTTATTCATTCTACGATAAACTTCACAGATGGCTTTCATAATAGTTGTTTTACCTGTACCTGGACCTCCTGTTATTATTAGTAGATTTTTTAAATAGCTTTGTTTTATAGCTAACAATTGTTCATGATTATATTTAATTTGATAAAAATCTTCTAGTTCAGTTATTAGTTCATCTAATTTCTTATTGGATTTTTTCTCTTCTGATGTTGCTAAAAGTCTAAATCTTCTTGTAATAAATGCCTCAGAGTTATACATATCACTTAAGTATATTTTTTCTTCTTTTATGACTACTTTGTTATTTGTTACTAAGTCTTTTAAGGCTTTTATATATATTTCTTCTTCTATATTTAATCCTAACACTCTTGGAAGATACTTTTCTAATTCTTCATCATAGTAATAACAATGACCATAAGTATTACTTATTTCTTGCATAATATAGATAAGAGATGCTTTTACTCTTATAAGTGAGTCTCTTTCTATACCACTACGTATAGCAATAGAATCTACTTTTTTAAAATTTATTTCTATAATATCTTCTACTAATTGATAAATATCTTCGTCTAATACTTCTTTTGTTCTTTTTTGATACTTGTTATAAATCAACATAGAGTCTTTTGTATTAAAACCTAAATCTTGTAAATATACTATTGTTTCATAAGATGATTCATACTCTTTTAATTTATTATGAAGAGTATCAACATCTTTTTTTGTTATTTTTGGTATTAATAATAGATTATCTGGTGTTTCTAAAATTATTTTTAGAGTTTCTTTACCCAAGACATCTACTATTCTTTTGGCTTTTGTTTCTCCTATCCCTTTAAATAGACCTGATGTTAAGAAACTTACTATTGAGTCTTTCTCAACTGGTTTACATCTTTCATATGATTCTACTTGGAATTGTTCACCATATTTTTCATGTTCAACTAATTTACCATAGAACATATAAGTATCAATATCATTTAATTCATGAAAATAACCTGTGAAGGTAATTGTTTTTCCTTCGTAATCTGCCAAAGCTTCATCACTTACTTCAGACACTTTAAAAAGACCGATATGATAACCACTCGATTGATTTATAAATATAGTCTTTGTATATTGTCCTTTAATAAACTTTGACAAATTATCACCTCTGTTTTTTATTATAACATATTAAATATAATAAAAAAGCTCAATTATGAGCTTTATTTATTCTCCTATACAATATGGATATTCTATATCTTTTATTGTTACTTTTACTAATTCATTATGTGGTAATTTCTTATTTATTTTTACATGTAAGTAATTAGATGTATGACCATAACTAAAACCATCTTTATATTCTTCTATTAGTACTTCTACTTGTTTTCCTTGGAATTTATTCATATAGTTTGTTTCTAGTTCTTTTGATACTTCTATTAATCTTCTTGATCTATCTTTTTTTGTTTTATTATCTAATTTATTATCCATACGAGATGATGCAGTACCTTTTCTTTCACTATATGGAAAAACATGTAGTTTAGAAAATTCTAGTTTTTTACAAGTATCAATAGTTGTTTCAAATAACTCTTCAGTCTCTCCTGGAAAGCCTACTATTACATCTGTACTTATCGCTATATTTGGTCTAATAGATCTAATTTCTTTAATTTTATCAAAGAAGAAATCTAAATCATATTTTCTATTCATAGCTTTTAATATTTCATTAGAACCTGCTTGTATTGGTATATGTAAGTGATCTACTAATACTTTAGATTCTTTTAATACATTTAAGACATCTTCATTTAATTCTGTAGTTTCTATTGATGATATTCTTAATCTTTCTAGTCCTTGTATTTTTACTAATTTATTTAATAAATCAGCAAATGATGTATCTAAATCTACTCCATAACTTCCAGTATGAATACCAGTTAGTACTACTTCTTTATAACCATTATTTACTAAATCAGTTACTTCTTTTATTACTTCTTCTTCATTTTTACTTCTGCATTTTCCTCTTACAAATGGAATAATACAATAACTACAGAAGTTATCACAACCATCTTGTATTTTTACAAAGGCTCTTGTTCTACCTGGAAAGTTATTAATATACATATCTTCAAATTCTTTTAATCTATTAGTATATTGTAATCTCATAGTTTCTTTGTTTTTAAAATATTCATCTAATAATTCTACTATTTTTGATTTATCTTTATTACCAAGTATTATGTCTAAACCAGGGATATTTATATCTTGATTTGCTGCGATAAAGCATCCCATAGCAACAACACAGGCATCTTTATTTCTATTAATTGCTTGTCTTATCATTTTGCGTGATTTAGAATCACTATTATTAGTTACGGTACAAGTATTTATAATATAGACATCACAAATATCAGTAAAGTCTTTTATTTCATAACCTGCTTTAGTAAGTTCATTAATAATAAATTCTGATTCATAAGTATTTACTTTACAACCTAATGTTAATACTCCTACACTTCTCATAATATCACTTGCTTTCTTTATAGTCATTGTACCAAGAAGATGCTTTTTCTTTTGCTTCTTCGTAGGCACTTTTGGCTTTTTCTTTTCCCTCTTCTATATATGGTTTGTACTCTTCATAGACATTTTCTACGTCACCTTTATTTTCTTCATAAAATTCATAAGTACTTCCATATTTTTCTTTAAATTTTTCTTTTAATTCATTTAATTTATCTTTGGCATTAGAATAAGTCTTTTTACCACTTTCTTTTATTTCTTCTTTATAATCCGGATATTTAGTTTCTATTTTATTATCTATATTTTCATAAATGCTTATTATTTTTGCTTTAGTTTCATCTTTTAATTCAGAAAACTTCTTGCCCTTTATTTCTCCATCATAGAAGATAAAATCAGTAAATGTAGTAAAAGTATTTTTTAAAGTACTTTTATTATTTTCTTCTTCTACTTCTTTTTCTATTCCTTCTAAGTAAGATACTAATTCTTCTTCTTTTACTTCTTTTGTTTCTTCTGTTTCTATTAAATTATCATTTTTAGTTGAATTTACATTTATATTTATATCTCCACATCCAGATAATAATAATAGTCCTAATAATAATACTAATAGTTTTTTCATAATATCACTCCATGACTGTTTGTAATTATATCATATTAAGTTAATTATAACAAATAAAAAGCACTTAGTTAATCTAAGTGTTTTTGTAAATCTTTAAGTGTCATTATAAATTCATTTGTTTTCTTAATCTCTTCATCTAATTTATCATAGTTTGCAGTATTTTCTAATTCCATCATTGGAGTATTTTCTTTCTTTTCTATTCCAAATACTGGAGATATTACTGGACTACTTTTAAATCTTTTTACTTCTTCTTTTATTGGTTCTACTTTAACTGTATTGAAATCATCTAAATGAAGTTTTTCATCATACATTTCATTTATTTCTTCTTTAGTTATCTTTTCTTCTACTACATTTTCAATTACAAATGGTTTTTGATATTCAGGATCTTGTTTCATTTGTACTTTTTCTTCTAAATCTTTAATACTGATTGGCTCATTACCTTCATCAGCATATTGTGTTAATTCATTAGCAGCATACATTTCTTTACTCTTTGATACTAATTCTTCTAAACTTATAATAGCGTTGTTTTCTTGTTCTGTTTCATAGTCTGTTAACTCAATATTTTCAATTACATCTTCTACTTGTTTTTCTTCTTCTTGTAATTTCTTAGTCAATTCATCTAGTTGTCTTTTAGCTTCTTCTTTGTTTGGTTCTATATCAGTATATACTAGTTCTTCTTTTTCTTCTTTTACTTCTTTTACTGGTGGTGTTTCTACAATAGGTTGAAGAAGAGGCTCAGTTCTAATTAGTACTGGTTCTTCTTTATATTCGTCTTCCATTGTTAATTCTTCTACTTGTTCAACTAATTTATTTAATTCTCTAGTATTATGTTTTTTCTTTCTTTTTTCATATCCTTTATCAATAATATAAATCATCATGCATAAGATGAATGCAACTGCTGCTACTGCATAAACAATAGTCATTTCATTTGATGTTAACAAATCTATTACATCATTCATTCTCTTCACCCTTCCGTTATTATAAGTTTACCATACTTTTTTAAATTACTACTTTTTTATTAATAAATATTTTTAGTTCTTTGACAAAAGATTACAAAACTATTCATATGTTCGAGTCTATTGTCTACTTTTTTCATCTTCCTTTATCATCATAACATTGCCTTATTTTTTTTTCAATAAAATTTAAAAATTTTCATAATTTCACATAAATTACATATTTGTTATATAATATTATTAATGGGAGGAGAGACTTTATGAAAATTTTAATAGTCGATGATGAAGCTATGATTCGTTCTGTAATCAAAGAATACTGCGAAGCAAATGGTTATGAAACTGATCAAGCTGAAAATGGAAGAGTTGCATTAAATAAAATAATAAATAATAAATACGATTTGTTAGTATTAGATATTATGATGCCAGAGATGGATGGTTTTACTATGCTTAAAGAATTACCTATAGAAAAAAGAATTCCTACTATTGTACTATCTGCTCGTGGAGAAGAATATGACAAATTAACAGGATTCGATTTAGGTATTGATGATTATCTTACTAAACCGTTCTCACCTAAGGAATTAGTAGCGAGAATCAAAGCAATTAGTAAACGTAGTTCATATAATTCTAATATTAATGAAGATAAATATATTCTCAATACTCTCGAAATCAACTTTTTAGCTCACACTTTGAAGGTTGATAATAAACTTATAAATGTAACTCCTAAAGAATATGAAGTTCTCTCTTTCCTTATCAATAATAAAGGCATTGCTATTTCAAGAGATTCATTATTATCTAACGTATGGGGATATGATTTCTATGGTGATGATCGTACAGTAGATACACATATTAAGATGTTACGAAACAACTTAGGCAAATATAGAAATCATATAGTTACTGTTAGAGGAATTGGATATAAGTTCGTTGAAGATGAAGAATAGTTGCTCATTATTTAGTAGACTTTGGCAGTTCTTTTTAGTATTTTCTGTACTTATATTAGTTATGTTATGGGCATTCCAAGGATTGTTTTTAAATAATTTTTATGAGTATGAAAAGACTAATGAAATTAAGAAAATAGCGAAAGTTATTAAAGAAGACCATAATAGCAATGATTTTGAAAATACAATAAATGATTTATCATTTGAAAAAGAAATATGTGTAGAGATAGTAGATAAAGATTTATCTATTGTATACTCCTCTACTTTCTTTGGAAAAGGATGTATGCATCCTGATGGAAATAATACAAATTATAAAGAAGATTTTATTAAAAGTAATAATAAGGAAAACACTTTTCAATTTACTAATCCTAGATTTAATAATAAAACTTTAGTTCAAGCTGTTAAATTAGATAATGATAGATATGCATTTATTAATGCTTCTATTGATCCAATTGATAGTACTTCTAAAATACTTGCTAAACAATTGATTATTGTTTCAATAATTATCTTAATACTTGCATTTATATCTTCATATTTTATTGCTAAACATATTTCTAATCCAATTGTTAAAATTAATGAACAAGCTAAGAATCTAAGTAAGAATAAGAAAGTTGTATTTGATGATGATAGTAATATTAGAGAGTTAAATGAATTAAGTACTACTCTTAATTATGCTAGCTGTGAGCTTGCTAAAGCCGATGAGTTAAAAAGAGATTTAATGGCTAATGTTTCACATGATTTGAAAACACCTCTTACGATGATTAAAGCTTATGCTGAAATGACTAGAGATTTGCATTCTAATAATAAAAAGAAACGTGAAGAAGATATGAATATTATTATTGATGAGACTGATCGCTTAACGGTACTTGTTAATGACATATTAGACTTATCTAAATTACAATCTGATATTGAAGTAATTAATCCAGAAGAGTTTGATTTAATTAGCTTAATTGATGAGATATTAAATAGATATAAAGTATTCCAAGAATTAGAAGATTATAAGTTTATATTTAATCATAAAGATAAAAAAATTATGGTTAAAGCTGATAAAATTAAGATTGAACAAGTTATATATAATTTAGTTAATAATGCTATTAATTATACTGGTGATGATAAAACAGTTAAAATTAATGTTACTAATAATGATGGAATATTAGTTGAAATAATCGATAGTGGTGAAGGTATTAAAGAAGAAGATATTCCATATATTTGGGATAAGTATTATAAGAATAAAAAGAAACATAAAAGAAATTTAGTAGGAACTGGTATTGGTCTAAGTATAGTTAAAAATGTATTAGAATTACATAGTTATAAATATGGTGTTAAATCAATTCGAGGAAAAGGATCTACTTTCTATTTTATAATTCCAAAAGAAAAGAAGCTTTAGCTTCTTTTTTATTGTCTTTGATAAATTGTTGCTCCAGTAGAATCATAATCTATATCGCAGATATTATATGTACCATTCTTTTCGCTTACTACTCTAGCAGTAAATGGATATGATTGTCCATTTACTTTATCAAATCTTCCCCAATAGTATGTTTTATTACCATATTTCTGATTCCATGCAGGAGATGCATTAGCTCCAGCACTAAATGAATTTTTCATGGCTACATCTAATGATGTAGTTACATTAGTACATGAGGTTCCTTCGCAAATAGCTTTGCATCTTGAACCTTCTCCCCCTTCACAAAAGGCTAGATATCTAGGAGTACCATGATTATTTTTAAAAGAATTGCCATTCCATTCAAGACAGAACGATGTTTCTCCATGATATGTTCCAGCCCAATAGTCACAAGGATGATTATATTGAAAATCAGCTGTGCAATAATAGTGACTATCGGTATTTTGAACTTTTTGATTGCATGTTGATCTTGTATAACCAACACATATTGGAATAGTATAAGTACTTATTTTACAAGTAGTAGTATTTCCGGCATTATCTTTGATAGTAATTGATACATCTCTTTTTTGAGAAGAAATACTAAGATTGTTATTAGTACCTATAGTAAATGAATTGGATACTGCCGTACCAGAAAATAATGTTTTAGTGCAACCGCTTCCTCCAGTATCAGAACAAGTAGCTTTTGGGTAAACTGTTACATGCTGCAATTTGTCTTTAGCAAGTCTTACATTGCTTGAATTTGTAATATATGTATCACCACATGTTGGTGCAGTTTTATCAACATAAACATTAGGCTTACAATTAGCAGTATTTCCTACTTTATCTTTAATGGCAATAGTACCTACTTTAGTAGTAGTTTTATATTCATTTTCATATGAATTTTTTTCACATCCACTTTTATCATCACTACATGCTTGTTTTATTGTTCTATTATTCTTTGTCCAAGTAGTACTTGCTCCTGTTGCTGTACCACATGTAGGTGCTGT
>CAMOYT010000025.1 GCA_946630315.1 uncultured Bacillota bacterium
AAACATACAAATTTCATTTTTGAACCTCCTTTATTTTGTTTATACAATATAATTATGACAAATATTATACTTTTTTGCAAATTTATAGGGGAATTTTCACAAAAATTTCTTATTTTTTGATAAAATGATATTAGTATATCGAGGTGGTTATATAATGATAATGGCTATTTCATGTGAAGGGGCTTTAAATAATATTATGTATATTGCTAAAAATATTATTAATATTGTTATGATAGTTGCTCCGATACTTGGTATTATATCTTTTAGTATTTTACTTCTTAAAATGACTTTTTCACCTGAAGATAAAAAAATAATTAAAAATCTTACTAATGCTGTTAAAGCTTTAGTTATTATATTCTTTATACCTATGTTAATTAGTTTAGTTATGTATATGTTAGGAGAGAATAATGATATTAGTAGGTGTTATTTAAGTGCTAGTAAAGTTAATACTAATAGTAGTTATAATAATGGTTTAGAAAAAGATAAGACTAAGATTAGTAATAATCCTAGAGATTATGAAGCTGGTAATCCTAGACAATTAGATTTTTCTTGTAGAAGTAGTATTATTAAAGCTAACTTTTCTTGTGAGACTATACGTATAGTAGAGAAACATATTAATGATTTAAATTATTATACTTGGAATAGTGTTATGAGTAAGTATGGTGGTTTTAAGAATTATACTAAGAGTTTAGGTGGTATATTTGAAGATTATTATGGTAAGCAACTAAAAGTAACAAAAGTATATGAATTTCAAAGAGCTTCTGAATATGTATTTGGTTATATGACTATGTATGGCTTTGATTACTATAATGGTAGACAATGTGATGATAATGGTCATAACTGTTCTGGTAAATATTGTAAATGGGGCGGTGGTTGTATGAATTATGAAGATATCTTATACAATGGTAAACAGCCAGCGGCTGGTTCTAGTGATGCTTTCTTTCCAGGACAAATGAGATTTGATGCTAATGGGTTATCTGATAAAAATAATTTTGATAAGATGATTAGTGGACGAGATAATTTGAATATGACTACTAATTGTAACTGGTCTGTTGATATGGTTTATTATAAAGCAGGTATATTTGGAACTGGTAGAGTTAAGACTAATTCTTCATCTAATTATAAAGGTTTATATAAGAATTCTAAGAAAGTTATTTATAATGTTAAAGATTTAGAAGTTGGAGATATTTTATCTTTCTTCCATAGTCCAGTAAGAGAAGGTTCAAGTCCTGATTCATGGAGTGGTTGGTATCATGCTGCTTATGTTGGTGAGACTCATAAAGATGAGAAAGATCCTTATGTAGTTATATATGATGGTGGAAGTAGATTAACTAATAATAGAAGTCATAAATGGACTATGAAATTAAGTTCTACTGATCGTAGTTGGGTAGGATTTAGAGTAATAGAACTAGAATGATGTTAACAAAAAAAGGTTGACATAACAAAAATAATGTGTTATAACTTATGTCAACGAGGAGATATATGAGTATTTATGCTTTAGCTATCTCGGGGAAACCTACACGATTTAATCGGAGTCGTTAATTAAGCGACTCTGTTTTTTTTATATCTTTTTTGGAGTCGTTCGATAGTGAGTATGTATAAGTTTAACGAGCTACATAGGGGAAACCTACACGAATTATCGGAGTCACTACTATTTTTAGTAGTGATTTTTTATATTCTAAATTATAATGGAAGAGGAGGATGAGTATATGAGTATTATAGAAGTAAAAAAGTTAAAAAAAGAATTTAAAGTAAAACTAAAAGAAAAAGGTTTTAAAGGTACTATTAAATCTATTATTAAACCTAAATATAAAAAGATTAAAGCAGTTAATGATGTATCATTCTCAGTAGAAAAAGGTGAAATGATAGCTTTTATAGGACCAAATGGTGCTGGTAAATCAACTACTATTAAGATGCTTACTGGAATACTTCATAATGATTCTGGTAGTATTAAAGTCATGGATTTAGATCCAAAGAAAGATCGAAAACAATTAGCATATGAAATTGGATGTGTGTTTGGACAAAAAGAACAGTTATGGACTCATCTTACTCCATATGATAATTTTAAGTTCTTTGGAGCTGTCTATGATATTCCTGAAACTGTAGTTGAGAAAAAGATTAATGAATTAAAAGAATTATTTGAATTAGATAGTTTTATAGATACTCCAGTACGTAATCTTAGTTTAGGACAAAGAATACGTTGCGAGATAGTTGCTTCTTTGATTCATGAACCTAAAATATTATTTTTAGATGAGCCTACTATTGGACTTGATCCTGTTGTTAAAGATAATATTAGGAAATTAATTAAACGAATGAATAAAGAGTATAAAACTACTATATTTTTAACTAGTCATGATGTATCTGATATAGAAAAATTATGTAAAAGAGTAATTATTATAAATAAAGGTAAGGTTGTACTTGATGATTCTATGGAAAATTTAAAATATCATTACTTAAATAAAAAGATACTTGATTGTAAGTGCAAAGAAGAAGTTAATTTAAGTGGTGAAGAGGGTATTAATATTATTAAGAATAAGGGAGTTAATTTAAAGATAGAAGTTGATACTAATAAGAAGAGTATTAGTGATGCTTTAAAATTATTAAATCCAGATAATATTATTGATATTAATATTAGTAATGTTCCATTAGAAGAGATTATTAGTAATATTTATAATGATGGTGAGTAATATGAGAAAGTACTTTTATATATTTAAAACAGAATTAATGAGTAATCTTAATTATGTATTTAATGTTTTATTTAGTTTTATTGGTTACTTTATTCATATATTAGTATTCTTTTATTTATGGAGTTATATCTATAGTGATTCATCACAAGTTATAAATGGATATAGTAAGAGCCAAATGATTTGGTATGTAATTATTACTGAAGTAATTTGGAGTGTTCTTGCTGGTAGAAGTTTTTGTCGTAAGATTAGTGAAGATGTTAAGAGTGGAAATATTACTTATAATTTGAATAAACCATATAGTTATATAGGTTACTTGTTAAGTAGTAAAATGGGAGAGATGAGTATTAGTTTTGTCTTATATTTTATTGGGGCTATAATACTTGGATTAATATTTTTAGGTAGTTTACCTAGTATTAATATTATTCAATTTATTATTGTTTTACTATCTTGTATATTAGCTTGTATAATTAGTGCATTTTTAATAATTATTATTGGTTTATTTGCTTTTTATATTGAAGATACTGGGCCTTTTTATTGGGTATATAGTAAGGTTATATTAATATTTGGAACTATATTTCCAATAGAGTTCTTTCCTGGTATTTTGAAGAATATACTAAGTTATAGTCCAATATATGTTGTATCTTATGGACCAGCTAAGTTATTTGTTAATTTTAGTTATATAGAGAGTATAAAGATATTGATAGCTCAAGTTATTTATATAATTATTACATACTTATTATGTTTATTAATTTATAAGAAAGGAGAGAAGAGGCTTAATGTTAATGGAGGTTAGAAAAGAATTTAAGTTAATGTTTACTTCTGCTAAATATGCTTTAATGAGAGAAATGCTTAATAAAGTAACTTTCTTTAGTAATATTATATTTATGATTCTTAATAATGCTTCATTCATTATTCAATGGATTATCTTATATAGTATTAAAGATAATGTTGGAGGTTACTCCTTTAAGATGGTAATGCTTTTATGGGCACTTGCATCTTTTAGTTTTGGGATTAGTCATTTCTTCTTTAAGAGAGCTTATAATTTAAGTAATATTATTATGAATGGTAGTTTAGATAATTATTTAGTTCAGCCTAAAAATGTATTATTAAGTGCTATTAGTAGTGATGTAGATGTTTCAGCAATCGGAGATATTATATATGGACTTATAGTTTATTTTGTATGTGGTTTTTCTATTGATACATTTATATTATTTTTAATATTTGGTATTACTAGTAGTCTTATTATTACTAGTATTGCAGTTATTGTTGGAAGTCTTAGTTTTTGGTTTACTAAGAGTGAAGGATTTGCTGATAGGATGAATAATATGATTACTAATTTTGCTACTTATCCAGAGGGAATATTTAGAGGAGTAATTAAAATTATTTTATATACTATTATTCCTTTAGGCGTAGTTTCATATATACCTATACAAGTATTAACTAATTTTAATTTAATTAATTTTTTGATTGTAATAGGTAGTTGTATATTATTTATAATATTTGCTTTTATTATATTTAATAGAGGTTTAAAAAGATATTCATCAACTAATTTGATGATTGCAAGAATATAGGAGGTAACTCCTATATTTTTATGTTATAATATATAATAGGTGAAGCATATGGAAA
Source organism: uncultured Bacillota bacterium (assembly GCA_946630315.1). Lineage (GTDB taxonomy): Bacteria > Bacillota_I > Bacilli_A > RF39 > UBA660 > UBA3789. The sequence continues at coordinate 4,314 of CAMOYT010000025.1, forward strand.
GCAAAAAAATATTATTTATGATATTGCATGATAAAGTATTATATTTAGAAAATAGTGATATGGATCATAAAGAGTGGTATGAAAGTTTAGGAGAAGATTCTAATTTGTTTGATGATGTAGTTAGAGGATATATTATAGATGGTAAAATAATATTTTTTAAGGCTTTCTTTAATTATGATGATGAAGTAATAAAAGCTGCTAAGACACATGCGTTAGATATTAGAAAGAAATGTAATAATGATGAATTAGGAGTTTATTGTGGAGTATTACCTGGTGGAGGATATGGTAATAAATGGGAAACAATACTTGAATTAAAAGATGAAGAATTAATCAATAATGAAGTAAAGAAAAAAGAAAAGAAGAAAAAAGTAGTAAATACTAATACTAATAGTGAGCCAACTATTGTGATTAATAATGATTATACTTCTGATAGTTATACAAGAATTGGTTTTGCAATTAGTATTATTGCTTTAGGACTTAGTATGATTATTATTAGTTTTGCTATTAATTCTAAGTCATTACAATTTAAAAGTATGGGGGATGCTTTATTAGTATTTATTCAATTTGCTTTATTAGTAGCAGTTATTATTGGATATAGATTAAAAGCTAGATATACTAAATATTGCTCTTTATTAGTTTCTTTGTTTATGATTTTAACTTTTAATTTATTTGAAGTAATACTTGCTATTTTATATGCATTGTTTAGTATTGATATGGGATATTTTACAAAAAGTTTTAATTTTATTAAGAGTAAGTTGTCAAAGAAATGATTTTGTTCGACAAGTACTTAACACGATATTTTGGCTAAAAAAAAGGAAGTTAGAAAAAACTTCTTTTTTTTATTTTTGTTCGATTGATTAAAACAAATGTTCGTGATAGTATGAAGTTGGTGATGGAAATGAAATATTATTTATGTATTGATTTAAAGAGTTTTTATGCATCTTGTGAGTGTGTGGAAAGAGGTATTGATCCACTTACAGCTAATTTAGTTGTTGCTGATAGCAGTCGTGGAAAAGGTACTATTTGTTTAGCTGTCTCGCCTAATATGAAAAAGTTGGGTGTTAGAAATAGATGTAGAGTTTATGAGATACCTGATAATATTTCATATATTATGGCAAAACCAAGAATGAAGAAATATATGGAGTATTCTAGAAAAATATATAGTGTTTATTTGAAATATGTTTCTTGTTGCGATATACATGTTTATAGTATTGATGAAGCTTTTTTAGATATTAGTAGCTATTTAAAATTATATGGTAATGATGTTTTAGGACTTGTTAAAAAGATTCTTAAAGATATTCTTGATACTACTGGAATTACTGCTACTTGTGGGATTGGTACTAATATGTATTTAGCTAAAATAGCTCTTGATATTATTAGTAAACATAGTCCTACTAATATTGGTTATTTGGATGAAGAATTGTATAGAAAAAAATTAGGTAATTATAAAAAATTAGATGATTTTTGGATGATTAGTAGTGGTACTATTAAAAGGCTTTATAAACATAATTTATATTGTATGAATGATATTAGTAAGTGTGATGAGAGAATTCTTTATAAAGAGTTTGGTATTAATGCTAAGTTATTAATTGATCACTCTCGTGGAATAGAGACATGTACTATTTCTGATATTAAGAACTATAAACCTAAGAATAGAAGTCTATCTAATAGTCAAATATTATTTCATGATTATGATTATTATAAAGCTCGTAATGTATTAGTTGAAATGATAGATAATTTGGTATTAGAACTTGTTAGTATTAATTTATATACAGATAGTGTTTCTTTATATATTGGTTATTCTAAAGATATAGAAAGAGGAGTATCTGTTAGTAGAAGGATAAATTGTACTAATAGTTTTAAAAATATTAGTAGTATATTAGTTAAATTATATGAAGAAAATGTTAATAAAAATATTCCAATTAGAAGAATTGGTATTAGTTTTAATAATATTAGAAAGAATAGTTTAAAACAATTAGATATATTTGATAATTATATTGAAGAAGATATGGATAATTTATTACTTAAAAGTATTAATGATATAAAGAGTAAGTTTGGTAGTAATGCAATACTTAGAAGTATAAGTTATGTATCTGGTTCAAATCAAAGAATGAGAAATAAATTAGTAGGAGGTCACAATGGAGAATAAAGATTTTAGAGCAAAACAGTTTTTAGCATTTGATGCATTAGATGGATTTAGTGAAATTATTAGTAATTGTAATATAGTTAAGTTTGATAAAATAATACGTGGAGAAGATTTAAATGATGATTTAGATAGAATTATTAGATCTTTAAAATTAGGTGATATGGTTAATATTAGATATTATTTTGGGACTCAATATGTTGAAAGTATTGGTAAAGTGAAGAAAGTAGATTTCTTTAAGAAATGTTTATATATACTAGATAGTATTATTAATTTTGAAGATATTTTAAGTATAAAAGTCTATTAATAGACTTTTTTTGTTATAATATATAATAGGTGATGAGTATGGATAAATTAAAAAGAAAAAAAATTATTGGTATTATTTTATTTATTTTGTATGTTGTTATGTTGATAGCAATACTTTTCTTAATACTTTTTGGTTTTATTAAATCTAGATTATTTGTTTTACTAATAGTTATTGTAATTACTGGATTTGGTTGCAAAACGTATTTATATATGTATAAGATTACTAATAAAGTTGAAGAGTATATATTAGATAATAATTTTATATTAGAAAAGTGTGATGGGTTTCCACAGCCTTTGTTGATAAACTTTGGTAATTTTAATAAAAATACTAAAGTGGCTTCTAAATTGAAAAATGATAAATATATATTATATTCTACATTTACTACTATAGAAGTTGGTATGAATGTTAATAATTATAATTATAGTTATACTTATGAATTTAATTTAGATAGAGAAGTTGATAAGACTATTATTAGTTATAAGAATAATTATTTTATTAAAGATAGAAATAATAAGATAGATAGTAGTGATAGTGAATTTAATAATTCTTTTGATATATTTAGTAAAGATGAATTAGATTTAGAATTAATTAATTTGTTAAAAGAAATAAAAAAATATATATTTGATGATTTCGTTATTTATATGGAGAAGAATAAACTATATATAATTATGTTTACTAGGATGGATTATTTAGGATTAATTAAAAAGAGTAATATTAATTCTATAGATAAAATTAAGAATAAGTATAGTAGAGAATTAGAATTAATTATGAAAATATATGATAATATTAATAAATAAAAATAGAGACTTATGTCTCTATTTTTTTAATAGTCTTTATAATTATCAGAAATAATATTTGTTAGGTTTATTTCATTTCCGTCTTTATCAACAGCATATGTTGTAACAGAACTACTATTTTTAGATACGAAGTATGAAATATTTTCTAATCCTTTTAATTCAGTAGTTTTAGTTCTTCCTGTTACCAATGAGTATAGGGAAATTATTTCTACTTTGCCATCTTCTTTTACTAATAGAAGTGAATAATTAGTATTAATTGCTTGTCCTGCTTCATAGACATATACTCCTGTGACATTAGATGTTGCTAACTCTTGGAATTTTGTTTCTTCGTTGCTATTTTGCATTTTTAAATGTTCAATATTTAGTGGTTGATAATTCTTACGAGTATTAATTAAAGTTTGATAAGTTCCTTCTCCAAATAAATCATCTATTTGTGGAGTAGATCCATCAATATTTACATATACTTTTCCTTTATAAAGTACAGCAGTTGAAGATGGATAGAACTTAATTGCTGTGTAATCATCAGCTACTACTTCAGTAGAATCATCAGTTGTTTTTGTTTCTTTTGTTTCTTTAGTTTCACACTTTAATATTTTATCTAATAAGTTAAAACTTTTAGCAGCATATAGGCCTCCTATTGTGATAGCAATACCTAGTAATAATCCAATAAATATTTTTAAAAATGTATGTGGTTTCTTTTCCATAATAATCCTCCTTTATATTAACTAAATTATAACACATAAATTTAATTATGATATAATTAAGTTGGTGATATTATGAAAATACTTAAAAATAATTTGGAATGTAAATTAAATATTAGGACTGAGATGGATTTTCCGAAAGAAGGTATTGAGTTTGTTGATATAACACCTCTTACTTTAGAAAAAGAATCTTTTAGTGAAATCATATTTAAGTTTTATGAAGAGTTAAAAAATAAAAATATTGATTATATTGTAGGACCTGAAGCACGTGGATTTTTATTTGGTTCATGTGTTGCAGATAGATTAGGTGTTGGTTTTATTCCAGTAAGAAAGAAGGGAAAACTTCCTCCAAGTACAGTAGCGGCATCATTTAGTTATGAAAAAGAATATGGAGAAGATTATTTAGAATTACCTAAATTAGTAGGAGAAAATTATAATGATAAGACATTTTATATAATTGATGATATATATGCAACTGGGAATACTATTAGAGCAATAGATAAAGCTATTAGTGATTTAGGTGGAAAGGTAATAGGGAAAGGAGTAGTAATTAATATTAAAGAGTTAAACAATGATGAAGTATTTAGTTTAATTGATATTAATGAAGGTTAGTATGATAGGTATTATATTTGCAATGAAGGAAGAATTAGATGAGTTTTTAAAAGTACTTTCTTCAGTTGAAAAAGAAAAAGTATATGATTTAGTATTTTATAAGAGTAAATTAAAAGATAAAGATTTAATATTAGTAGAATCTGGAATTGGTAAGGTTAATGCTGCTAGAACTACACAAGTATTAATTGATAAATATGATGTTGATTACATATTTAATGTTGGTGTTGCTGGAGGAATAGTAGATTCTGTTAATATATGTGATATTGTGCTTGGTGAAAAATTAGTTCAACATGATTTTGATTTAACTGCATTTAATAGAGAAAAAGGAGATATTCCTAATGTTGGTAAATATATAGATAGTGATAGTAAATTAATTAGTATATGTGAAAAAGTAAAGACAAAAAGTAAAGTGTTTAAAGGTGTTATTGCATCAGGAGATATTTTCTGTAGTGAGGGTTGGATGAGTAAAAAGATAGCAACTAAATTTAATGCTTTATGTGTAGAGATGGAAGGAGCAAGTATTGCTCAAGTATGTAGTTTATGTAAAAAGCCATTTTTAGTTATTAGAAGTATTTCTGATTCACCTAATAAAGGTAATAATAAAATTACTTATGATGAATTTTTAGAAGATAGTTCTAGAGAAGTAGCATTATATTTAGAAAAGATAATAGGAGAGTTAGATTAATGGGAGATAATAGTGGTTGGAGAGATATTGGTCTTTTACAAATGGTAACTGGAGATAGTTTTGAAGAGAGAATGATGGGGGCAGCTTTAGCAGCTTTGTCTGAAGAAGATGAGATTAACCAAGTAGATGATGATGATGACGATGAAGACGAAGATGAAGAAATAGATGAATTTTTTATTGATTATGATGAAGATGAAGAAGATGAAGATGATTTTGAAGAAGATGTAGAAGAATGAACAACCTTTGGTTGTTTTTTTGTTTGATTTTATATATAATATAAAGCTAAAGTGAGTGGTATTATGAACTTCTTAGAAGAAATTAGAAAACTAAGTGATGAAGAATTAGAAGAGACTGTTAAAAATAAAATTAAAAAATTAGAAGAAGAGGCTATCAGTAATTCTGATATTATAGGTTATCATCTTAATTATAATCCTGATGAGTATCATATAATAGATGAGCGAGATGAAGGTATTTATTTTGGTTTTGATGTTAGTTGTTTTTATAGTGGATATATAAAGAAAAATACTAAGATGGTATATGGGTTTTGTTTCGATACTAATGGTATTGTTAGTAATGATGGAAAATATTATTATGTAGATACTGATGATTATATATTAGAGTTTTGTAAATTTATTAGAGAAAAAGAAATAGGTAGTGAATTTGATTTATTTGATTATTTACTTGAATTTATTAAAAAATATTTAGGTTATTTTGGTAATAGGGATCGTAGTCAAATGTTTCAAATGATATATAAGGGTGATAGAGAATACTATGATCCAATAGTTGAACATGGTTTTAGTTGGTTTAAAGGACAAGGTAATGGAATGTGTACGGAATACAGTTTAATGGTACAAAATATATTATCTGTTTTTGATATGGATTGTAATATATTTATTGGTAGAGAAGAGACAGAAGGAGAAAAAGGAGAAAATCATGCTTTTAATATAGTTTCTTATGTTGATAGTGAAAGTGGAGAAGAAGTTACTTATTTAATGGACTTTGCTAACTGTTGTGAAATATTTGATGAAAAGTTTAAACTATTAGATTATAGTCCATTCATAGTACAAATTGATGATTTTTCAGATGAGCTTTTGGAAGATTTTATTCGTAATAGTAAGCATTTAATATATGAAGACTATGATTATATTTTATTAGGTGATAATCTTATTATGATTTCTTATGATAGAAATAGAAATTATTTTATTCCGAGTGATATTTTAGTAAATGGAGAAAGGCGAGACTATGGTGAAGGGTTACAGTATAATAAAACAATATCCAGATGATGTAGAGGGTGTTATTGACTATTTAATAGAAAAAGCTGCTGAATTAAGTAAAAAGTTAAATAATAATAATTTGGTATTAGGAGTAGATTGCTCTATTAATCCAGAGTTTGATGGATTAGAAGAGGTTGTTCATAATACTAAAGCTATGTGGGCTGGATTTTTAAGAGATGATGTTAAAATTGTTTATAAATTTATTAAGGATGATAATGGTTATACAGTAAATGAAGGCTGTTATTACTATATGGATGATAATAAATACTTATATGATTTTGGAGAATATATTAAAGATAAAAAAATAGAAAATGATTATGAGTTTTTAGATTGCATAATAAAATTCTTAGATAGTTATTTATATAATGAATTAGATATTGCTAAGAATGATACTGATGTTTATCCAATTATTTATGATAGTAGAAATAGGGTTATTGATAGTATTGGTAGACATTCAATTAGTGATTTTTATAGTGATAATAGTGCTCAATGTAGTGAATACAGTGCTATGGCATCTAATATACTTAGTGTATTTGGTTATGATGTTTTATATTTAGGTGGAAGCGTTAATTGTAAATCTGGTAGTGGTGGTCATGCATATAATATTGCGATACTAGATGATGGTTATGCTATTATTGATTTTTCTGTTCCTGTTAGTAAAAGTGATATAACTGGTAATATTATTGGTTGTAGTCCTTTTATTGGTTTCCTTGAAGAAGATTCTATGGGTTATATTAGTTCTTTTGCTATAAGTCATGAACCAATAGATTTAACTGATTATGAAATAGTTCGTTTGACAGATAATGATTTATTTATTAGTAATGGAGATAAGAGACATTATGTTATTGGCAATGTAAATTATTATGATAATAAAAAATATGTAAAATAAAAAAAGACTTAGTCTTTTTTTATTCATAAGTACAAGTATATCCGCTGAAGTATTTTTCGATATCTTTCTTATCCATTTTTAATTTGAATAAGTTTTTGTCTTCTGCAGTTTTCATACTTACATTAGCAGTTAGTTTTAGTTCTTTTGAAGTAACTTCTTGTTTGCATCCAGAGAAAGCTGGTTCTAATGATCCTAGACCATTTAAGAATGTTTTACATAAGTCTTGTTTTTTTATTGCTTCTCTTTGAGCATCTGTATAGCTACTTAAATCCATTGTTGCTACCATATTACCAGCATCAGCGTATTGTCCTTTTGAATCTAAATATGTGAAATTCATTTTAATATCAATTCCACTTGCTTTTGTAGAACATGTAACTTTGCTTGATTTATTTCCACAACCAACTACTAAAGCGCATACAAGAATAACTGCTAAACTCATAACAAACTTTTTCATTATCTCACCTCTATGAACATTGTATCATATTTTTGTATTTTGTTATATAATATTTTTAGGTGATAATATGAAAAACAGTAAATTGGCACTAATATTCAATATTTTACTAATAATTAGTGAATTGATTGGATTTATATGGTCATTTGTAAAAGATGGAGTAGATTTAATTTATTATACTAATTTAAGTAATTTATTTGCTTTGATAGTTTCAGTATTATTTGTAATATTTTATAAGAAAAAAAGTAATTTAATAAAAGATTTAAGATTTATGAGTACTAGTTGTTTAACAGTAACTTTCTTAGTTGTTATATTTATACTTAGTCCAATGTTTGGTTTTAATTATAAATTGTTAATGTTTACAAATGTCTTCTTTATATTTCATACTTTATGTCCATTACTTAGTATTATTTCTTATATATTATTTGAAGAAAAGAGTAATAAATTATATTTAGGTTTCTTATTTACTATTGCTTATGCAATTATATTACTTACTCTAAATTATTTTAGAATAGTAAGTGGTCCTTATCCTTTCTTATTAGTTCATAAACAAAGTATATTTATGTCTATTTTCTGGTTTGTATTAATAGTAGGTGGTAGCTACATGATTAGCATATTATTAAATTATTTAAATACTAAACTAAAAAGAAGTTAATTGTTAACTTCTTTTTTTAATCTCTTAATTATAAAATTATTTTTAAATTTATAATTATCTATTCTTTGGAGTGCATTACCTAATAATAAGAATATTAATATATGTAAGATATATGCATATCTTGGAGATATTTCTATAAACATATAAACTCCAAAGTAAATAAATAAGATTATTTTTATTAATAATATGTATTTGTTTGTTTCTTTTTTAGATGGGAATAATATAATTAAGAATAATAATAGTATTAGATTTAGAATACCTTGATTTATTAAATATAATATATCTAGTTTTATATTATTATTTATTCTTATATCATAATTAGTTTGAGTCCATAATATTACTTCTTTTTTTAAGAATAATATTGGTAATTTTATATTTTCTTCTTTTATTCTATTTTCTAATAATTGTTTTGGATTAGATGATACAAAGAATACATCTTGATCTTTTTCATTATATCTTCCATTATATTCATAATTTAGTCCACAATAGAATTTCCATAATGGAGCATTGTTTTCTAATTTAGTATGTAGATTTGTATTAAATAATAATAAATTAATTAGTATTGGTAATAATATAAATATAGATGTAATTATACCTATACTTATTAGATTATATTTAACTTCTTTTTTATTTATAGTAATTAAATAATAAATAATTAGAGCTAAAATAATTATTATTGATTCTGTTCTTAGAATGTTTGCAATAACTAAGATAATTGAGATTATTATTGGTATTTTAATACTATTTTTATTTTTGATTATTAAATAAATTACTATTAGAGTAAGTAGAGCAGGTATATGTTGATTAGTTAGAATAGTATTTAAATATAATGGGTATAAATAAAATAAATAAAATAAAGAAATTGTTTTAGCAAACATTTTATTTGATAATTCTTTTACTATTAAATAAATAAATATAGCAATAAATGAAGTTATTATTATATTTACTAGTTTTAAGAAAAATATATTATTTATTATTTTTAGAAGTAGTGCTTGATATAAGACATGACCTAGTTGATATGAAAAGGTAGAAAAATAAAAAGTATTTAGAAAACTTAAGTCTTTATTAATTAAACTTAGAGATGCATCATACATAGTTTTAAAATCATCTACTATAGGTACTTTTAAATAAATAATAGTTAATAGTTTGATTAATAAACTTAATATAAATAGGATAATGCAGAAATGTTTATTAATTCTTTTAGATAAAAATATACAAATGAATAGAATAGGAAGAGCAAATAAAATAGTATATTTTTCTTTAGTAAATACTATTACAATTAAGAATAAAATGAATAATAAATATTCAAATAATTTTATTAGTTTTTTCATAAGATCACCATAGCTAGATATTAACATAATAAGCTTTTATTTTCAATAATACTTATGGTATTATAAAGATGGTGATTTGATGAAGAAACTGTTAAATAAAAGTAATTATTTGATTGTACTTATTACGGTATTAGTAGGAATGATTATTCATTTTTCTATTTATACTAAGGATTTATTAAGTGCAGATATATTACTATATAATTCTTTTTATAATTCTTATTTATGGGAGATAAGTTTAGGTAGATTTGGTCTATTTATCATTGGTATTTTGAAGAGTTATTTGTCTATACCTATAATAGAAGTATTTAGTAGTTTGATAATACTTGGTATTATTAATGTTTTACTTATTGATTTATTAAAGATTAAGAATAAATATTTAAGTATAGTATTTATTACTTGTACACCAATTATTTCAGTATCATTATTATTTTATTATTGTAGTTTTAGTTATATGATTGGGATGCTTGCGATTGTACTTAGTGTTTATTTATTATATAAATTAAAGTCAAAATATAAATATTTAATAAGTATATTACTTACTATATGTTCTTTATCTATATATCAAGCATCTATTTCTATTGGAGTTACTTTATTAGTAATTTATAGTATTAAATTATTGTTTGATAATAAATTTAAGTTTAAAGAATTAATATTTAATATTATTAGTATGTTAATAGGAATAATGATTTACTATATATTAGTTAAAATTAGTTTATTAGTATTTAATGTTAATATGACTGACTATAGTAATGCTGATAAAATAAATATAGTGGGACTTATTAGTGCTATTCCATCTAAGATATTTATTTCATATCAATATTTTTATTATTATTTCTTTGGTAATAATACAGATATTATGAAGAATTATTATATGAATAATCATATGCTTAATATATTATTATTTATTGTACTTGGTATTTCATTAATATATAAGTTAGTTAAGAGTAATGTTAGTATTAATAATAAGTTATTGATAATAATGTTTGTGATATTATTACCTATATTTATGAATACTGTTAGTTTTATGATACCTATTAGTAAATTTCATTTATTAATGGCAGGTAGTTATTTAGTATTTTATTATTTCTTATTTAGTTTATTAGATAATAATTTTATTAAAGTAATTGGTATTATATTAATATGCTTATTACTTAGAAATTATATAGTACAAGATCAAGCTAGTTATTTAAGTTTGGAACATACTACTAAGAAATATGATACTGTTATTAGTAGTTGTATAAATAATAATATTAATAATTTAGATAAAGAATTTATGATTTATGGTAGTTTAAGTAAGAGTAAGAGTGATTTTGATAGAATATATAAAATGAATTATGGATTTATTAGTGATTTAGATATTTTCTGGGGAGATGATTATACTAATTCTCGTAATGGATTTGTAAGATATATGTATTTTTATAAGGGATTAAATATTAAGTATGTATCAGAAGAAGATTATAATAAAATATTAGATAGTGATGAATTTAATAATATTAATAATTTTGATATTATTAATGATAAAATTGTGATAAAATTTAGATAATAAAGAGGTGAAATAAATGAAAAGAAATTTACTTGGAATATCTACTTTTACTTTAGTAGGTTTATATGCATTGCTTTCAATTATAGTACTTGGTGTTTGTTTGTTTTGTGGAATTAGTATGTATATTGGACTTGGTATAAGTTTAGTAGTATTAATTATTCAATTTTTAATTGCTCCATGGATTACAGACTTAACTATGAGGTGGTTTTATAAGGCTAAGTTTGGAGCAGAACTTCCTACATATTTAAATGAATTTGTAGATGGTATTTGTACAAAATATAATATGAAGAGACCTAAGTTTGCGATTATAGATGATGGAGCTCCTAATGCATTTACTTATGGTAGAACTAAAAATGATGCTAGAGTTGTTTTAACTAGAGGTATATTTGAATTATTAAATCCTGAAGAAGTTAAAGCAGTAGTTGGGCATGAGCTTGGACATGTAGTTCATTATGATATGTTATTTATGACTGTTGCTCAAGTAGTACCACTTGTTTTATATTTTGTATATCAAATATTAGTTGATAGTAGTGACAATAGAAGTAGTAATAATAACAATAGTGGTTATGGTCAATTAATTGGTATTATTGCTTATGTTTTGTATATTATTTCACAATATATTATTCTATGGTTATCTAGAACTAGAGAATATTATGCTGATCAATTTAGTGTAGAAGAGACTAGAAATCCTAATGCTTTAGCTCAAGCTTTAGTAAAGATTGGATTTGGATTAAGTGTCAATTATGATTCAAATGAGGTAGAAGAAAATGGAAAGAAGAAGAAAGTTCGTTCTACAAAAGATGTTGGAGCTTTAGGTATCTTTGATGCTAAAACTTCTAAGAGTTTAATTGTTTCTTCTAATAATGATGTTAATAATAAAGACAGTATTAAGAATGCTATGAAATGGGAAATGTGGAATCCTTGGGCATTTATTTATCAATTACAATCTACACATCCATTAATTTCAAAAAGATTGCTTGCTATTAGTGAAGTAAGTAAAGATTATGGACAAGAACCATATATTGTATTTGATTTAGTTCAACCAGAAAGTTATGTTGATGATTTCTTCTTTGAACTTGTTGTTAAATATTCACCAGGTATTGCATTTATAATTGGTTTAGTATTAATGTTTGTATTTATGGTATTAGAAAATTATAGTGCTGGTTTCTTATCTATGGGAATTGCTGGTGTACTTGGAACAATATTCTTATTTATAAGATTTAAGAGAAGTCATAGAAGTGGATATACTCCTAGAACTATTAAAGATTTACTTGGAGAAGTAAAGGTTAGTGGAGTTACTTCTGTACCTTGTGAACTTGAAGGTAGAGTAATAGGTAAAGGAGATCCAGGTTGTATTTTTAATGAAGATTTTACTTTAAAAGATGAAACTGGAATTATATTTTTAGATTATAATCAACCTTTATGGATTCTTAATAAAGTATTTGCTTTATTTAAATCACATCAATATGTTGAAAAGACTATTAAAGTAAGAGGTTGGTATAGAAGAAGTCCTGTTCCATATGTTGAAATATATCAATGGGAAGTAGATGGACAAATAAAGAAAGTTTATACTTATATATTTACAATTATTATGTATGTAATTTTACTATTATTATTTTTAGGTTTAATTGCATTCGCTATTATATAAGAGTACATTGTACTCTTTTTTTGTTATAATAGTTTGTGGGAGGTAATTATGGATATAGAGAAAAAGGCATATGAGTTTGCTGCTAAAGCTCATAAAGGGCAAAAGAGAAAAAGTGATAAGTTAAAACCATTTATTCTTCATCCAATAGAAGTAAGTTTATTAATTAAAGAATATGGTTTTGATTCCAATGTAGTTAGTGCAGGATTATTACATGATGTAGTTGAAGATACAAAATATAAGATAGAAGATATTGAAAAAGAGTTTGGATCAGATATAGCAAGTCTTGTTATGGGAGATAGTGAACCTGATAAATCTTTATCTTGGGAAGAGAGAAAGAAACATACTATTAAAACAATTAAAAAACTTGATTTAAGACATAAAGCAGTTGTTTGCTGTGACAAGATTAGTAATCTATCTGATATGCAAATATTATTTGAAGAAAAAGGTGAATATGACTTTAGTGCTTTTAAAAGAGGTTTTGATGATCAAAAATGGTATTATGAAAGTATATATAAGAGTCTAATATTTGGAGAAGATAAAAACTTAGAAATGTTTAAAAGACTTAATAGTTTAATTAGACAAGTATTTTATTTTGAAGATGATAAATTTATTAAAGATAAGATATTTGAAGGGGAAGAGGAATATTATAAAAAACTTAGGAATTTAAATATTAGAAGAAAAGAATTAGAAAAGTTAAAGAAATATACTAAGATGAATACTTTTGTGATTGAATTTACTGGTACTCCTAGAACAGGTAAAACTACTTTAATTAATAATTTATATGATTTTTTTAAGAAGGGTGGTTTTAAAGTAGAAGTAATAGAGGAGTTTACTACTAGTAAAAGATATAAGAAAGAGATATATCCATTATTAAAAGATAAATATAAAAATATAGTTAATACTGAAATACCTAAATATGTAAGAAAGGAATTAGAAGATAATTTAGAAAAAGATTTTGATATTATTATTGTAGATAGATGCTTATTTGATAGATTGATTTGGGTAGATAGGTTATATTTAAAAAATGGTATGAGTGAAGAAGAGTATACTAATTATAAGAAGGAATATATTCCATTAATAGAAGATAAGATTGATATTATTATTGGTACTTATTGTGATAGTGTTACAGCTTTAAAAAGAGATTATTTTGCAAATCTTAGTTTAGATGAAAGACATTTTTTAAATAAGACTAATGTAGATGAATATAATAAGAGTTTTAAGAGAATGAAAAAGTTAAATAAAAATATATGTTTTATTGATACTGATTGTTCTATGAGAGAGGTTAGTATAAAAGCTTGTGATTCTATTCTTAGTAAAATGAGAGAGAAATATTTAGAAATACTTAATAAAAAGTTTTAAATGTGATATAATATGCTTGGTGATGAGAGATGAGTAAGACAACTTTTGCTACATTCTTGACATTATTAATTATTGTATTAGTAGGAGTAAGTGCTTGGTATATAGTAGATAATTATGCTAAGTTTACTAAAGGTATAGATGATGAAGAAGAAGTCATTTATAATAATGAGAATAGTGATGAAGATGTTAATAATGTAGTTGAGGACGTTGGAATAACAAGAACAGTTAATGATTTTCAATTTAAAGATGAATATGGTTCAGGACAAAAATTAATAACAATAAAAGCAGTTGAATGTGAAAGACTTAGTGGATTTGCAGGAGCTGGCAGCCATGTATATTGCGTAACTGGAAATAAAGAATTAATTCATTTAGAATTAGTTGGATTAACACAACAAGTAGTCGCAACTAATATAGATAGAATTGAAGTAAATGGTAATGGAGTTTTAGCTTATTATACAACTGCATATAATTCAAAAATTGAAGATAATTATGTTACTTATGTAAGTAATTAATAATTATCTTTTTTCATATATTTTTCACATATTGTACAAGATACTATCATATTGTAATTATATAATTTAGTTGTGAAAGGAGGAAAATGATGAATAGAAAAATAAAAAATATAATAATGATTTTTATTTGTGTTTTATCTATAGGTAGTATGGTTCTTACTATTTGGATAGGTAAGAATAGTGTTAATAATAGTAATGTTGCTGATACTAATACTATGGATAATAATAAAATGCCTAGTATGAATGATGGAGGTACTCCACCTGATATGAATAATAATTCTAATACTGATACTAATGATAATGGCAATGATAGTGTAGCTGAGAATACTGTTAATAATAATGATTCTAGTGTTAGTGAAATGAGAGGTTCTGGATCTGGAAATGGAGATATGAAAGGTTCAGGAGATAGAGGTGGAAGACAAAATAGAAATTCTGATAGTAAT
>CAMOYT010000026.1 GCA_946630315.1 uncultured Bacillota bacterium
TAATACTAATACTAATACGACAACAACAACTCCTAAACCAAGTACTAATACTGTTACTCCAAAACCTAGTACAAATAATAGTACTGTTAATAATAATATAAATAATGGCAATAATAATGGATCGGCTGTCGTACAACCACCGGTTGATCCAAATAATGCTTTAAGGAATAATATACAAAATACATATGGAATTACTGTTAAATATGGTAGTGAAACTAATGGGTACAGTGTAGGAGGTCTTTCAACAGTTCCTATTACTGATACTAATAAGATTAGTGCAGCACTTAATAGTTTAAATAGTTGTTTAAGTAAATATCCTAGTGGTTTCTTTCAAGAAATGAGAAATGGGGGAATACCTCTTACGGTATATTTAATTAGTCATTATTCACAAGCAGGAGTTACAGGAGTTACTGATTCTAATTATAATAAAGCAGTAATATCTATAGCTTGTGATTATTCATTTCCAGAAAGTTTTCATCATGAAGCATTTCATTATATAGAAAGATATATTAATAAATATGGTGGCTTTTTTAGTAACTGGGCTAGATTTAATCCACCTGGATTTACATATAATAGTATTAATGCTTCACTATCTTATACAAGAAATGGTTATAGTGCTGATTCATACTTTGTTAATAATTATGCACAAACAGATGAAGCAGAAGATAGAGCTAGTACTTTTGAATATATGACTGCTACTAATAAGGCATCTTGTCTTAATAATGGTAAGCCTATTTGGAATAAGTCTATGGAAATGGCTACTTATATTCAAAACTACTATAATACAGTTAATGCAGGTACAACAGAATTTTGGGAAAGATTCTTATAGGTGATAGAATGAAGAAAATAATTATAAATGATAATAATTTAAATAAAGATGAAGTAGATATGTCTGTTACTAGAGTAAAAGGGATTGTTATTAATTCTAGGGGTGATATATTACTTTGCCATAATAATAATACTTATCAATTGCCAGGTGGGCATGTAGATGATAATGAGACATTAGAAGCTTGTTTAAAAAGAGAAATTAAAGAGGAAACAGGTATAGATGTTAAATTAAATTATCCACCTTTAATTGAAATAATTACTTATGATAGTAATTATTTTAATACTGGAAAGAAAGTTGAGAATAAGATTTATTATTTTAGGGTAGATACTGATGATGAACCTAATTTTGCTGAAACTAATTATGATGAATTAGAATTAGAAACTGACTTTAATTTATTCTATATCAAAGCTTCAAATTTAGAGCTGTTCTTGAAAAAAAGTATAGAAGATGGTAGTATAGATAGTAATATTGGAAGAGAAATGCTTCTGGTATGTGAAGAATATGATAAAGTATATGGAGGTAAGGATAATTAATGAAAGTTTTAGTAACTGGAGGACTTGGCTATATTGGTAGTCATACTTGTTGTTCATTACTTGATAATGGATATGATGTTGTAGTACTTGATAATTTATCAAATTCAAAAATTGATGTTTTAGATAAGATTAAAGAAATAACTGGAAAAGAAGTTAAATTTTATGAAGGCGATATGATAGATAGAGCTTTCTTAGAAGAAATATTTGAAACAGAAAAAGTCGATGCAGTTATTGATTTTGCTGCATATAAAGCAGTAGGAGAATCTGTTAGTAAACCAGTAGAATATTATATTAATAATGTTTCTACTGTATTAGTATTGCTTGATACTATGAAAAAATATAATGTTAAGAAATTAGTTTTTAGTAGTAGTGCTACAGTATATGGTGATCCGGATAAAGTTCCTATTAAAGAGACTGATAAGACAGGTGGAACTACTAATCCATATGGTACTTCTAAATTATTTGTTGAACAAATACTTAAGGATCTATATAAGTCAGATAATGAATGGGATATTGCTATTCTTCGTTATTTTAATCCAATTGGAGCACATGAATCTGGTTTAATTGGTGAGGATCCTAAAGGCATACCTGCTAATTTAATGCCATATATTGCTAAAGTTGCTAATGGTGAATTAGAATGTTTAAGTGTATTTGGTAATGATTATGACACTCATGATGGTACTGGAGTTAGAGATTACATTCATGTAGTTGATTTGGCAGATGGACATATTAAAGCATTAGAAAAATTAGAAAAAGAAGGTAGTGGATTATATATATATAATCTTGGTACTGGAGTAGGATATTCTGTTCTTGATATAGTTAAGGCTTTTGAAGCTGCTAATAATATTAAAGTTAATTATAAAATTGTAGATAGAAGACCTGGGGATATTGCTGAATGTTATGCAGACTCTTCGCTTGCTTATAAAGAACTAGGATGGAAGGCAACCAAGAATATTGAAGATATGTGTAGAGATGCATATAATTTTGTAGTGAAAAATAGTAAGTAAAAGAATTATCAAAAATAATTCTTTTTTTCTTATATAATTATAATAGAAGGTTCTAAATGTAATTCAGGTAAATCTTGTCATTCAAATTCATATATTAAGGCATATCAATTAGAATGGTGCAAATAGAAGGTATTATTAATACCTTCTTTTTATTTTTTATTATATTAATTTTTGTTATAATAAAATTGGTGATTTTATGAAATTAGATATTGTTAATCTTAATAAGAGTTTTGGAGAAAAAGAAGTATTAAAAGATATTAATTTTACTTTTGAAGAAGGAAAAATATATGGTCTTTTAGGTAGAAATGGTGCTGGTAAAACGACTTTATTTAATTGTTTAAATGGAGATATAGAATGTAGTGGTAAGTTTTATTTAGAAGATGATTATGGTAAAAATGAACTTAATTATTCAGATATTGGCTATGTAGTTAGTACACCTATAGTACCTGAATTTTTAACTGCTAAAGAGTTTTTAGAGTTTTTTATAGATATTAATAAAGATAAAATTACTGATTTAAAAGATAGTGACTATTATTTTGACTTTATTAAGATAGATAAAGAGGATCAAAATAAGTTATTAAAAGATTATTCTCATGGTATGAAGAATAAGATGCAGATGCTAATTAATATTATTAGTAATCCTAAAGTAATACTTTTAGATGAACCACTTACTAGTTTGGATATTGTAGTACAAGAAGATATGAAAAAGTTATTTAAAAGTATTAAGAAGGATCATATTATTATTTTTTCTACTCATATATTAGAACTTGCAACTGATTTATGTGATGAAATAGTTATTTTAAATAATAAAGAATTAGAGTTAATTGAGAAGAATAATTTAAATACTAAGAAATATAAAGATAAAATTATTAAGGCTTTAAAGGATGAGAAAAATGATTAATACTTTAAGAACATCTTTTAAAATAGATATGAGTTATGCTACTAATAGTTTTATATATATACTTAGAAAATTACCTATACTTAAAGATTTAATTACAGAAGATGCTTATAGTAGTAAAGTATTAAAGAGTATAGTTAGAATTATTAGTTTAATATTTTCTTTTGGTAAGATGCTTGCTTATAAGTTTTTATATTTCTTTATTTTAATTGGATTAGCTAATTTACTTAATGAAAGATTTACTGGATATGTTTTTATACATATATATTTTGTATTAACTTTACTTGGTATGTTTATTAATAATAGATTAATTAGTCCTAATAGTAAAAAATATTTTTCAGTAATATTATTTGGTATGGATGCTAAAAAGTATACTATTAGTACTTTTATATATGATTTATTTATTACTACTTTACTTAATTTAATTGTTTTAATATCAATAAAGGGTATGATACATATTAGTTTTAATACTATTTATTTATTATTAATATGTAGTCTATTATGTAGAATTATTGGAGAAGCTTTTAGTATTATTTTTTATAAGAGGTATAGATATTTGTTTAATAGTAATACTAAACTATATATGATTATTAGTATTATATTTCTTGGTATTTGTAGTTTACCTTATTTTGGTATTTTTATATTACCTAATATGATTTTATTATTATTGATTCCTTTATTAGGACTTAGTATTTTATCATTTATTTATATTTTAAGATGTAGAGATTATAAAATTATTATTAAAGAAACTAATAGTTATAATGCTATTATGAATAAAGATGAAGTTAGTAGTTATAATAGACAAAAGATGGTGGAAGTAAGAGATAAAGATAAGATTATAGATAATAAGAAGATTGTAGGTAAACATGGTTATGATTTATTTAATACTATTTTCTTTGAAAGGCATAGAGAAATATTACTTAGAAGTGCTCTTAGATTTAGTATAGGAATTATAGGAGTTTATATAGTACTTAGTATTATGTATTATATGGGACAAGGTAATTTTATTCATAGTTTTTTACTTAATAATATGGGATGGTTTGTATTAATACTTTATTTTGTAAATAGAGGTAGTATTATTACTCAAGCTATGTTTTATAATTCTGATCATGCTATGCTTAGATATAATTTTTATAGAGAAGAGAGTGTTATACTTGGCTTATTTAAAAGAAGACTTGGAACTGTTGTTAAAGTTAATTTAATACCTGGAATATTAATTGCTGTTGGTAATGTAGTTTTATTATTTATTACAGGTGGTGCTGATATTATTACTTATATTAGTATGTTTATTTTTATTATTAGTTTATGTATATTTTTTAGTGTACATTATTTAGTTTTATATTATTTGTTGCAACCATATAATAAAGATTTAATGATAAAGAGTGGTACTTATTCTTTTATTACTTTACTTACATATTTTGTTAGTTATTATGCTAGTGATATAAAAGTATCTACTTTATTATTTTCAATATTTGGAATAGTATTTTGTATTATATATATAATAGTTGGATTATTACTTGTTAAAAAGTATGCTCCAAGAACTTTTAGGATTAGGTGATGTTATGGAAATAATTATTGGTAAATATAGTGGATTTTGTAATGGTGTTTCTAATACTATTAAGAGAGCTAATTTAGAATTAGATAAAGATAGTAATATTTATTGTTTAGGTGAAATAGTTCATAATGAGAGAGTAATAGAAATGCTTGAAGATAAGGGAATGAAAACAGTTGATGATATTAATTTAGTACCAGATAATGCTAGATGTATATTTCGTGCTCATGGAGAGAGACGTGAAATATATGAAGAAGCTAAAAGAAGAGGTATTGAAGTAATTGATCTTAGTTGTGGAAAAGTAATTGCAATTAGAAAGAAAATTGAAAAGAAAAAAGATTCTTTTGTAATATTAATTGGTAAAAAGAATCATCCAGAAGTAATAGGTAATTTTTCTTTTGCAACTATAGGAGATATTGTTGAAAATAGTAGTGATATAGATAGTGCAATTGATAAATTTAGAGATAGTGGTCTTAATAATATTTATGTATGTGGACAAACTACTTTTGAAGAGGATAAGTTTTTAAAATTAGTTGATGAAATTAAAGAGAAAATTAATTCTTTAGTAGAAGTAGATAATACAATATGTAGTGCTACTCATGATAGGCAAGAAGAGACTAAAGAATTAAGTAAAAGAGTAGATTTGATGCTGATAGTTGGTGGTAAAAATAGTTCTAATACTAAGGAATTATATAATATTAGTAATAATAATGTTACTACTTATTTAATACAAGATGTTAATGATTTAGATAATTTAGATATTAATTATAATACTATTGGTATTATGGGAGGAGCATCTACTCCAGATATAGTTATTAATGAAATAGTTAATTATTTAAAACGATAATTAATCCGAAAACTAGTAGTACTATTAAAATTATTATTTCTACATTATTGTTATTGATATTTGGTATTTTAATTGTTAGAAAGAAACATTCTAGTATAAGTTAAAAGGGCATTTGAAATATGCTCTTTTTTTTGTTATGGTAGATATATGAAGAAATGGAAAAAGACATTAATAGGACTTGGTATTTTAATTGCTATTGGTAGTCATATGATTGATAATAACTATGATACTAGTGATATAGAGATAGTTGATGGAGATTGTTATGCTACTTATAGTTGTGGATCTGTCTATATAGGAGATAGGTGTTTTTTGAATGAAATTAATTGTTCTGATGGAGATGTTTTAGTAGAAGATTTAAGAGATGATAATGATCCTAATATGAAGATAATTAATTCTATGGAGATTGATGATAAGAATATTAGAAATGAGATATTAGAAATATTATGTGATTATGAGGAAGAATACCCAAGTAAATGGAATAGAAGTATTGATTCTATGAGGTTAGAGTGGTTTATGCATAATATTGGTTATACTAATGGATTAGAGACGAGAAGAACAAAAGATGTTGATTTGAATAATGAAGATGAAGAAAAATATAATAATAAAGTATTAAGTAAACTATTAAGATTATAGTTTACTTGTTTTTTTTATTTAAAATGGTACAATAAGTAATGTGTATTGGGGGCAGTTATATGCTAAATAAAGTTAATATGCCAAGTGATGTAAAAAAATTAAATATAGATGAGAAAAAAGAATTAGCTAGTGATATTAGAAAAGAAATATTAAATGTAGTATCTAAAAATGGTGGTCATTTGGCTTCTAATTTAGGAATAGTAGAACTTACTATTGCTCTTGTTTCTTATTTTAATGTAGAAAAAGATAGAGTAGTTTTTGATGTTGGACATCAATCTTATGTATATAAACTTCTTACTGGT
Source organism: uncultured Bacillota bacterium (assembly GCA_946630315.1). GTDB lineage: Bacteria > Bacillota_I > Bacilli_A > RF39 > UBA660 > UBA3789. Next base: position 6,602 of record CAMOYT010000026.1, read on the forward strand.
AGAAAGAATAAGTTTAGTACTCTTCGTAAGTTTGGGGGGATTGCTGGATTTCCTAGAACAGATGAGAGTAAGTTTGATTATTTTGATACAGGTCATTCTTCTACATCTATTAGTGCTGCACTTGGTATGGCAAGAGCAAGAGATTTATTAAATAAAAAGTACAATGTAATAGCAGTAATAGGAGATGGAGCGCTTACTGGTGGTATGGCACTTGAAGCTTTAAATGATGCTGGTATTAGTAGGAGCAGGTTAATTGTAATACTTAATGATAATGAGATGAGTATTTCTAAAAATACTGGTGGATTATCGCAATTTCTTACTAAGTTACGTACTAAGAAATTATATGTTTCTAGTAATAAAAAGATTAAGAAGTTTGTTAATAAAATTCCATTTATAGGTAAGAGAATTAGCAAAAGAATTGGTAAGATTAAAAATGGTATAAAAGAGATGATTATACCTAAAATGTATTTTGAAAATATTGGTTTTACTTATTTAGGTCCGGTTGATGGACATAATATTGAGGCTATGGAAGATATATTTAGAAGAACTGAAAATATAGATGGTCCAATTTTAATACATGTTTTAACTAAAAAAGGAAAAGGTTATAAGTTTGCTGAAGAAGAACCTAATAAGTATCATGCAACTGGAGCATTTGATTTAACTGTAGGTAAACAAAGTAGTGGAAAATTAGATTATAGTGCTGTTATGGGAAATAAGTTAGTAGAACTTGCTCGTGAAGATAAGAGAATAGTTGCGGTTACAGCTGCTATGGAAGAAGGGACTGGACTTAGTAGTTTTGCTAAAAAATATCCAAAGAGATTTTTTGATGTAGAAATAGCTGAACAACATGCCCTTACAATGGTAGCTGGTATGGCTCGTGAAGGATTAAAACCAGTTATTCCAATTTATTCTTCTTTTTTACAAAGAGGATTTGATCAAGTAGTTCATGATATTTGTTTACAAAAATTAGGAGTAGTTATTTGTGTTGATAGAGCTGGTTGTGTTGGAGCTGATGGTGAAACACATAATGGGCTTCTTGATTTGAGTTATCTTAGAACAATACCTAATATGACTATTATGGCTCCTAAAGATTTTATAGAGCTTGAAGATATGCTTGAGTTTGCTATTAAATATGATAAGCCTATTGCTATTAGATATCCTAGAGGTGGCGAAGGAGAGTATAAATTTACTAAACATAATAAAATTATGTTAGGTAAGAGTGAAGTTATTAAAGAAGGTAGTGATGTTACTATACTTGGTATAGGTAAGATGACTGCAAGAGCTATGGAAGTAGCTGAATTATTAGAACAAGATAATATATCAGTAGAAGTTATTAATGCTAGATTTGCTAAACCTATTGATATTAAGACTATTACTGAGTCTATTAATAAAACTAAATTATTAGTTACAATAGAAGATAATAGTATTAGTGGTGGATTTGGAGAAGGAGTAAAAGCTAGTATTAGGAATTGTAATATTATTAATTTTGCTTATCCTGATAAATTTATTAAACATGGAAGTGTTCCTGAACTTGAAGAGAAATATGGTTTAAATAAAGAAGCAATTTATAAAAAAATAAAAGAGATTATTTAATAATCTCTTTTTCTATTTCTTTGAATACTTTTCCAATTGAATCATAGAATACTAAATCACATGTATTATCGTATGGAGTCATTTGTTTATTAATTAATACTAGATGTTTTCCATGAAAGTATCTTATTAGGCCAGCTGCTGGATAGACATTTAGAGAAGTACCACCTATTATTAGTAATTCTGCTTTACTTATTTCATTAATTGCTTTTTCTAAATCTTTATCATTTAATCCTTCTTCATATAGAACTACATCTGGTTTAATAATACCATTACATTTACTACATCTTGGTATATCTTTACTATTAAATACATATTCTGCGTCATAGAATGTATTACAATCCATACAATAATTTCTTTTAATAGAACCATGTAGTTCTATTACTTTTGATCCTACTTCTTCATCAAAACCATCAATGTTTTGAGTTATTACATAACTTAGTAGATTTTTATCTTGTAATTCTTTTAATACTTTATGTGTAATATTTGGTTTATATTTTAGAGAATTTAATTTATCTTTATAGAATTTATAGAATTCTTTTGTATTATTCATAAAGAAGCTATGTGATAGTATTTCTTCTGGTGGATAATCATATTTTTCATTATAAAGGCCATCTACTGATCTAAAGTCTTTTAATCCTGATTCAGTAGAAGTACCAGCTCCTCCAAAGAAGACGGTATGTTTTGATTCTTTTATCCAATTACAAAGAGTTTTTATTTTATCCATATTATCACCAAGATAATTATAACACATTTGATTTAAATAGAATAATATGATATAATATGCATTCGGTTGGTGATATTATGGAAAGATTATTTACAAAAAGTGGAATTGTTTATAGACATCACTGTGGTGATTTATATAGGGGTGATGAGAGACTTTCTTTTATAGATGATGGTTTAGAAGGAAGAGTTTATAGAGATGGAAATACTGCAGTTAAGATATATCATAATTATCCAGAGAAGAATGTTTTAAAGAGAAGAGAAATTGAAAAATTAAGTGAAGTAGAAACTGAGAGAATAATATTACCAGATGAAGCTATTTTAGGTGAAGGAACTAGAGGATATACAATGCCTTTTGTTGATGGAGATAGTGATTGTATATTTGATATGGACAAAGATGTATTAGTACGAGAAATTGATTTAATAGAAGATGATTTAAAAGTATTAGGTGATGAACAAGTACTTATTGGTGATTTAAGAGATAGTAATTATTTAAGTAATAGTGATAATTTCTATTTAATAGATAGTGGTGACTATGAATTTGTTGATGGTAAATGTGTTGAGTCTAATTTATTTGCTTTTCATAGTTTCTTTTTAGAAGATTTATTTGGTTTATATCTTTTAGATTATGGAGATATTTCTAAGGGATTAGAATCTTTAAATAAAATTAAAAATGGTTTTTATAATTATAATGGGGGGTTAGCAGAATATGTTGACGATTATTTTAGTGGGAGCATTAGTGAAGAAGTTAAAAAGCTAGTTAAGTAATTTGACAAAGTAATTAGTGTTTTGTTAAAATTAGGTATCGGTTGAAGATGACTGAGGTGAAATTTTCATGGATAAAATAAAATCAATTAGTCGGGTTTTAGCTGGACTTGGGGTTATGTTTATCATAGTAGGTATAATATTACAAGTAACGGATATTTTATCTATTAAAAATATACAGAATGTAAAATTATCTAGTTTAGCTGCTAGCAGTAGTGTGGCAGTTAAGAGTAGTAATATTAGTGATACAGTAAAGATTGATAATAATGCTGCTGTTGGTGTTATTAGAAAAGAAGTGTATCAAGGTATGACACTAGATGAAGTTGCTAATCAAATAAATAAGAGTTTAAAAGCAGAAATTAGTGGTAAAGGAATGGTTATTGCTTCTAAGAGTATTGAATTAGGAGTTGATCCTTTTGTAGCAACTGCTATTATCTTACATGAAACTGGTTGTGGACAAGGTAGTTGTAGTAAGATTGCTCGTGAGTGCTATAACTTTGGTGGTCAAAAAGGATCTGGTTGTGGTGCTTATAGAAGATATTCTTCAGTTGATGAGGGATTACAAGGAATGATTATTAATTTACATAATAATTTTTACTCTAAAGGTTTAACTACAGTTGAGACAATTGGTCCAAGATATGCAGAATCTGGTACTTGGGTTAGTAAGATTAATTGGTATGTTAATAAAATAAAAAATGCATAAGCTATCAATGATAGCTTGTTTTTTTGGGAAAAATATGATATAATTTGTCGTGATTTTGGGGGGATTATAATGGGTAAAACAGCACGTAATTTTGTGGTTGCAACTACAATAGCAGCAGTAGTATACGCAGGAGCAACAGGAACATTTGGAGATATACATATACTACATGATCCAGACAATATTTATAATGATAGAACTTTAACTATTACAGAAGAAGAAAAAGAAGCATTAATGAATAGTTTAGAGAGTGAACTAGGCTATGATGTAGCAGCGGAAAAAGAAGATGATTATTTATTACTTAGTGCTATTGTTGAAAATAATAATTTAAGTGAAGATGAAAAAGCTTATTTTTATGATTTTGGAGAAATGTTTTACGAAAATCCATATTTAGATAGAGAAAAAGCTTATCATAATTTAAAAAATGTTAGTATTAATTATAATGCTACTAGAGATTATAATGAATGGTATGTATCAGGTAGTTATGATTATAAGAATAATGAAATTAAGATATTTGATGATAGTGAAGCAGTAAGAGGTCATGAAATAATACATTGTATTTTTAATGTTAGACCAGAACATTTAGATAATTATTTTATAGAGGGAATGACTGAACTTTTATATAATGAATATTTTGAAGATATTCCATTTGTTGAAGTTAACTCTTATCCATTTGAAATCAGTGCAGTTAAGATGCTTTGCGATGTATGTGGTAGTGATGTTGTATTAAAAGCTTATTCAGAATCTAGTATGAAACCAATTATAGATGAACTTGCTAACTATAGTAGTAGGGAAGATGCTAAACATAATTTAGATTTATTAAATGATGTGTTTGTTGTTAGAAGCGATAATCAAGTTGTTACTCATTATACTGACTATGATGATATGTTAGATTATTTAGAAAAAATATTAATAAATAAATATGGCGAAGGTGGATTTGAACATAATAGTTTTAAATATAATAAATCTTTGTTTATGAATTTATTTTATGATAATAGTTTAGATAGATATCTTGATATTATAGAAAATACTGGAATTGGTACAAAAGCTTATTTTTCTAATAAATTAAAGGAAGATTATAATTATTTTCATATTGAGCCTTGTGATTATACTTTTTCTTATGAAAATCCAGTTTTTCAAAAGGTTCAAAATTGACATTTTTTAAAAAAAGTGGTATAATTACGATAGTAATTGATGGCACATTATTCTAGTCAATTACTTTGCTAGGAAGACGAGATTAAACAATCGTTAAAGGGCATATCTGTGAAACCTTTGGTGCTTGCTTCTTACGCCCAGTTTGGGGTGGGTGCTGGAGATGAAGATTTTTGGGCGACGCATAATGGCATATGTGAGCCGACCCAATTATCGTGGAGACCTATTCTTGTGGTAAGCCTATACGTGTAATACTGATGGACTTATTACGAAATGGGATTAAACCTATATTGTGGCGAAAGCTATGTGTAGTGTAGCCTGTCTTGCGTGAAAGTCTTGGGATAAATGATCTTGCTTATTATAAGAGGCCGCTTATTATAAGTATTGCGTTTTGAAATCACTTTTGCAAAAAAGAACTAATAGTGAAGTGTTGGGGAGGAAATCTCCTAGAGTGCGCGCTAATATAGGATTGCAGTGGACACTAAGTGGTAATCAAGTCGTATCTGACGGTGACGAGATATAAATTCTTCTAAGGGGGAACCGCATTTCTGGTAACGGATTTGTAAGAGTTTGGGAAAACCTACTTGACCTAAGGTTCAAAGTTTACTATATTAATAGCCAAGCAATTATAGAAAATTAAGTAGTTTTAAGCTACTTTTTTTGATGTTATAATATAGATGGTGATAAGATGTTTTTTAAAAAGGAAAATAAGAAGCCTAGTGAGTTTGATAACTTAGTAGAGCAAAACAAGAAAAAAGAGAAAATAAAAAAAGAAAAAGTAAATGTTAAATGGATTATTACAATTGTAGTAATAAGCTTTGTAATATCATTTTGCCTATCTTTTATTGCTAATATAACAATACCTAATCTTAATTTTGTATTTGGTTGTTTAGTAACATTATTATTTATTGTTATAGGTATTATATTTGATATAGTTGGTGTTTCTGTAACAACAGCAGATGAAGCAGTTTTTCATTCAATGAATTCTAGAAAAGTAAAAGGAGCTAGGGTTGCTGTTAAATTTAAAAAAAATGCTGATAAAGTATCCAGCTTTTGCTGTGATGTAATAGGAGATATATGTGGAGTTATATCAGGTGCAGCTGGTACTACAATTGGAGTAATATTAGTTACTGAAATGCATTTTAATGCATTACTTACTGGATTAGTTATTACAGCTGTTATTTCATCACTTACGATAGGTGGTAAAGCAATGGGTAAAAGTTTTGCTATTAATAAAAGTGATATTATATTATATGAATTTGCTAAATTTATATCTAATTTTTATAAAGGCTAGAAATAGTCTTTTTCTTTTAGTTATCTTGCAAAAACATACATTGTGTGGTATTATATGCCTTAACTAATGGAGGTCTTGTTATGGCATATACTTTAAATAAGAAGAATAATATTATTTCTCATAAGAAATTATATTATTTATCAAAAAGTGATACTGGTACAGTATATCGTTATAATGGAAAAGCAATTCATATTTTTCCAGAGAATGTTAAAGGCGTTTTTTCAGAAGAAGAGGGATTATTTTTAAGTGATTTAAATACACGTAGAATTTTATTACCTGAAGATATTTTATATAAGAATAATCATATGGTTGGTTTTACTACTAACTTACCTAAAAGAAGTAGAGGAAATAGACTAATTAATAGTGATAAAACTAGTTTTTTATATAATTTATATTTATTAGAAGAAGATGTAGATGTCTTATCTAAAAATAAAGTTTTAATTAGTGGAGTTGTTCCTGATAAGAGTTTATACAATGGAGATTTATATTTATTAGATCCTTCAAAATATGGAAGAATTAATTTAGATGAGGATACTGTATTAAAGCTTAATTTATATCAATTGCATTTATTAATATCAAGATTACTAATGAATGATTTTAAAAAGAATAATAGGATGGGATCTGATTTAAGAGGTGTAGAAGAATTATTAAAATTAAGAGAACAAGATGAGTATCCTAGTGTGTTCTTTAATAATATTTTAGATGAAAAAGAACAAGTAAAAGCATTAGTTAAAAAGGTTTAGTTTTTATGGGGTTGGTTGTATGAAGATTAGAATAGGAAAAAAGTTATTTGAATTTAGTGAAGAAGAATTAGATTCAATGTATATAGATGAGGGTATGGAAGGTACTATTTATAGATTTAATGATGATGCCTTAAAAATATATTGTGACTTTCCACGTAAAGATAGATTGAATGAAGATGAAGCTTATAAACTAAGTAAAATTAAAACTGATCGAATATTATTACCTAAAGATTTAATATATGATGAGAATAATAAATTTATTGGTTATAGTACTAAATTTATTGAAAATATTGATTTTAAGAATGCTAGTTATTTAAGTGTTTATGATTTTTGTAATGAAATGGATTTAGTTTATAAAGACTTAAAATTATTAAATGATAAAGGTGTAGATGTAGAAGATTATTCTTTATATAATTTATTATTTGATGGTAGTATTTATTTTATAGATCCAGGTAGTCATAGATTTGTTAATGATGATGGATTATTACATAGAGATAATAGATATAGATTAAATGAATTTTTAGTATGGAATTTAATTCCATATATGACTGATATGTCTCGTGCTAAGAGAAATAAATTTAGAAGAGAGATAGATTTATCAGATGAATTTGTTGATTTTATGAGATATGAGAGTTTAGAAGATGAGTCTGTTAAGAGCTTTATAAAAAGAATTACAAGATAGTAACCTTGTAATTTTTCTTATTTATTGGTAAAATAAAAGAGCTTTAGAGGTGATATTATGATTCAAGTAAATAATGTAAGTTTAAAATTCGGAAAAAGAGTTTTATTTGAAGATGTTAATATAAAATTTACTGATGGGAATTGCTACGGACTTATTGGTGCTAATGGTAGTGGAAAAAGTACTTTTTTAAAGCTACTTAGTGGTGAGTTAGAAACAACTACTGGGGAAATTTCAGTTAGTAAAGATGAGAGAATATCTATTTTGAAGCAAGACCATTATCAATATGATGATATGAGAGTTATAGATGTAGTTATAATGGGTAATACTAAATTATATGAAATAATGGTTGAAAAAGATAAGATGTATAATCAAACTGAGTTTTCAGAAGAAGATGGTATGAAACTTGCTAATTTAGAAGCGGAATTTATGGAGCTAGATGGATGGAATGCAGAAGCTGATGCAGGAGCATTACTAAGTAATTTGGGAATAGAAGTTGAACATCATTATATGACTATGGGAGAACTTCCAGTTAAAGAAAGAGTAAAAGTATTACTTGCTCAAGCTCTATTTGGAGATCCAGATATATTACTTTTAGATGAACCTACAAATAGTTTGGATTTAGATGCTATTCGTTGGTTAGAAGAGTTTCTAATTAATTTTAATAATACAGTTATTATTGTTTCTCATGATAGACATTTTTTAAATAAAGTATGTACTCATATAGCTGATATTGATTATGGTAAGATTAAGTTATATGTAGGAAATTATGATTTCTGGTATGAATCTTCTGAATTATTACAAAGACAAATGAAAGAATCTAATAAAAAGAAAGAAGAGAAGATTAAAGAATTACAAAGTTTTATTGCAAGATTCTCTGCTAATGCTTCTAAGAGTAAGCAAGCTACTTCTCGTAAGAAAATGTTAGAGAAGATTCAATTAGATGAGATAATTCCAAGTAGTAGAAAATATCCATATATTGATTTCAAAATAGAGAAGGATGCTGGTAAGGAAATATTAAAAGTAGAGAATCTTACTAAGATAGTAGATGGTAAAAAGATACTTGATAAAGTTAGTTTTACTATATTAAAGGGAGATAAAATATGTTTCTTAGCTAGTGATGATATGGTTAAAACTACTTTGTTTAATATACTTAGTGGTGAAGAAAAATATGATAAAGGTACTATTGAGTGGGGAAAAACTATTAAGTATGGATATTTACCACAAGATAATAATAAGTTCTTTGATAGTAATAGTAATATAATGGAATGGATTGGAAGTTTTTATGATATTAAAGATGAGACTATACTTAGAGGTTTCTTAGGTAGAATGTTATTTTCTGGTGATGATGTATTTAAAAAAGTAAATGTATTATCAGGTGGAGAAAAAGCTCGTTGTATGTTATCTAAGATTATGTTAGAAGAGCCTAATTTCTTAATATTAGATGAACCTACAAATCATTTGGATTTGGAAGCAATTACTTCTTTAAATAAAGGACTTTGCAATTTCAAAGGAGAAGTATTATTTACATCTCGAGACTATGAGTTAAATAGTACTGTTGCGAATAGAGTAATAGAAATTCTTCCAGATGGAAAAATAATTGATAGAGCAATTCCTTATGAAGAATATATTGAAAGAAAAGATAAATAAATGTTATAATTTAAATGGGAGGAAGAAGTATGGATAAAAAGAAGATTTTAGCAATCATTGGTGCTGTTGCATTTGTAGCTTTAATAGTTATAAGTGTTGTTGTATCACCAAGTAGTAATGGATCTAGTAGTAATAAATTAACTGAGGATCCTAATGTTATTTTAAATAATGCACAAGAGGAATCAGCAAAAGTAGAAGATAGTGAAAAAGGTGAATTTCATCAAATAAATGTTGATACTTATTTAGCTTATTTAGCTGGTACTGAAGCTAAAGCTGTTTTAGTAGCTAGACCTACTTGTACTTATTGTCAAATAGCAGAACCTATTGTTCAAAAAATAATTCATGATTATAATGCTGATATTAATTATTTGAATACTGATAATTTCCAAGGGGATGATCAAGTTAATTTTATTAACTCTGATGAAGCTTTCAAAGAAGGTTTTGGTACACCAATGTTATTAGTTGTTCATGATAATAAAGTAGTTGATACTGTTGATGGTTTAACTGATACAGCTCACTACATTGCGTTCTTAACTAAGTATGGATTTATAAAATAGGAGGGATACTATGGGGTTAGTCTATAAGCAAGTATTAAGATTTAAGAAAAAATATCCAATGACGGTTGGTTGGAGAATAAAGAAGAATACTGCTGTTGTTGAAAAACATTTAAATCCTGATGAAGAACCGATATATTCTTTTATTGCTCAAAAGAACGATAATTCTTTTAACTTTTGGGAAAGTGCTGTTGTAACGCTAACTAATAAAAGAATAGTTATTGGTAGAAAGAGAGTTATCTTTGGATATTTCTTTGATACTATTACTCCTGATATGTTTAATGATTTAAAAGTGGTTAGTGGTATATTATGGGGTAAAGTATATATTGATACTGTTAAAGAACTAGTAAATCTTTCTAATATTGCAATTGAGGCATTACCTGAAATTGAAACACAAATATCTAGTTATATGATGGAAATGAAGAAAGAATATGAAGATGATGATGATAGAAGAAAAAAAGGAGAATAAATCTTCTTTTTTTTTGTTATAATGATATTAGGTGATACTATGAAAAAGAAATATGTCATAGGTATTCTTTTGATAATACTAGTAATTATCTTAATTGCAATATTTAATAGAAGTGATAATCATATTACTTCATATATTATTAAAGAAAAAAAAGATAGTTATTATGTAAGAGAATACTATGATAATGATAGTTATTATTTTATAATTCGAGATAATAAGAAGAATAGATATTCTTTTAGTTTAAATAAAAAAGTAAAAGATAAAAATACTATTATTAAAAGTATAAAAAAATATAGTAGGGGAGAATTGACTTGTATTTATCCAAGTTATGTTGATGATGTAATCTCAGAATTACATTGTATTAAGAATAATAAAAATTATAATGTTAGCTACTTAAAACAAGTAAATGATAGTGATTATTTAGAAATAAATAAATTAATAAAAAAAGATGGATTAAGTAGTAGTGGATTACATAATAATGGTACTGCTACTAAATATAAGAATATGAAAATATATAAAAATAATTTATTAAGTAATTATTATTTTACTATGTGGAATTATAAAGGTATTTATGTATTTAATAAGGATAGTATTAAGAATATTAAGTTATTAGATTATGATCAATATGAGAATAAGTTTGGTATTCTACTTAATAATTATTATGTATATATAGATAGTGAAAATAGAGATAAAGATATAGAGTTTAAATATTATAATATTTTAAATGATAAGAGTGATAGTTATATAGATAATAATAAGAAACATAATATTTCTATTAATATTTATTTTAATGGTACTAATGGTAATTTATTATACTTTACTGATTTAAAAGGAAAGTTACAATATACTTTTGATATTGATAAGAAGAAGGTTAATAAAATTACTGATGGTGTAGATAGTTATGTTGTTGTGAGAAATGGAGAGGTTGATTATTTAAATAAAAGTGTTTTCTTTGAACATAATCATTATTTTGATAATAAAGTAAATAATAAAGAGATTAGTAAATTATATAATAGTTCTGATATTAGGGAAGTAGGTAATTTCTATTATGCTTATACTAATGATGGGGATTTATATAGAATTAATAAGCATGATATAAGTAATGGTGAATTATTATTTAATTTTGACAGTATAAGTACTTACAATATTAAAGGTTTAGATATTTTAATGGTTGTTCAAGATACATTATTCTTGTATAATGATAGTGTAGGGTTGGTTCCATTAGTTGTTAATGAAGAATTAAATTATAATTATAACAACGTATGTGATTTTTTTGTTAAATAGGAAGTGATATGATGGTTTGTCCTAGATGTGGTAGGGAGAATGAAGATGGAAAACTTATTTGTGTTGAATGTGGTAATGAATTAAAAACTATCCATATACATAGTCATAGAACAAATAATAGAATAGATGAGATATTTACTTTGGTATGTTTTATAATATTTGTTGGTATAGCTATTTATTTAACAACTAGATATTTTAATATAGAAGTGGCATATGTTGGTGTTGCGTTAATTTTATTCGAAGTATTTTCTTTATTTGTTATTTATGAAATATATAGATGTTTAGTTATTGGTAAAAAATTAAATATTGCCTATGTAAATGGAATAACAAGAGATGCTGAAGAATATTGTAAGGAATATGCTTTATATAAAAAAAGTTATGAGAAGATGTTGCCAGGTGCTGTTATATGTTTAATAGTGGCAATTGGTATAAGTATATTAATAAAAAATGGTCAGTTAGAAGCGACTAAAACACTTTTTATGATGGCACTACCTATATGTTTAATATTTATGATTATTGGAATATGTGAAATGCTAAGAAAGAGGGTATAAAATACTCTTTTTTTATTATTTTTATTGAAAAAAATTAAGGTGTTTGCTATAATTGTAAGTGCAAGTACATATGGGGCTATAGCCAAGTGGTAAGGCGTGAGTCTGCAAAACTTTGATCGTCGGTTCAAATCCGTCTAGCCCCTCCAATTTATGCGAACGTGGTTCAATGGTTAGAATACGGCCTTGCCAAGGCTGTGATGGGGGTTCGATTCCCCTCGTTCGCTCCATT
>CAMOYT010000027.1 GCA_946630315.1 uncultured Bacillota bacterium
TCCGGCGCTACCATTTGAAATTAACTCTAACTTAGGTTAGAGTTTTTTATTTACATTTTTAGACTACAATTTATATAGTTTTATTGTTTTTTTATAATTATGTTTTATATAATAATTATAGTGAAGGAGATGTTAGAATGAGAGATGAACCTTTAAGTTCTGGTATTGGTGTATTAAAATTCATGTTTGGTACTTATGTTTTAATTTTAGTAACTATTTTTGGCTTTTCAGCAAAACAACATAAAGTTGAAGAAGATCCGAATGCTATAGAGTTTGAGATGCAGGATGATTTTGTTGTTTTATCTTATAATGATAAAGTATTTCCAGTTGATTCAAAATCTTATGATGAATTTATGGATTCAGATAAACAAGAAACATTAATGATTGATACATTAGATAATAATAATACTCAAGTTATTATAAATAAAGATTCTCTTCAAGAATTAAAAAGATGTTCTTCATATGATGAGGCTTGTGAGTATATTTCTGAATTAAATGCTAATAAAGGTTTTAGAAGATAAGATATTTTGAGAATTTATTAATTCTCTTTTTTATTGTATTAATTTCTCTTTTTTATTATAATTATAATAGGTGAATGATATGAAGAGAAAAGATTGGTTACTTGTTGTTATTGTTGCTTGCTGTACATTTTTAATTACTTTTGTAGGAGCTACTATAAGTCATAGTAAAGTAAAAAAAGAAGAAGAGAAGATTATTAAAAATACTAGTAGTTTTACTATTAAGTTTATTAAAGAAGTTAATAAAAATAGTAAAAATAAAAATTATATTGTTAGTCCTTATAGTATAGAGATGGCTCTTAGTATGTTAAAGGTAGGAGCTGATGGTGATACATTAGTTCAAATAGATAATGTATTACGTGATAGAGAATTTAATTTAGAAAATGATAATATAAAAATTGCTAATGCTATATTTATTAAGAATTATTATAAGAATGTAGTAGAAAAAGATTTTATTAATACTTTAAGTTCTAATTACAATTCAGATGTTTTATTTGATGAATTTACTACTCCTGATGTTATTAATAATTGGGTTAATGAAAAGACTAATAAAATGATTCCTAAAATATTAGATGATATTGATAAAGACTTTGCACTAGGTCTTGCTAATGCTATTAGTATTGATGCTAAGTGGAGTTATCCATTTGAATGTCAAGATACTAGATCTTTTGAATTTGTTAATGGCAAGAAAAAGATGAATGTTGAAATGATGCAACAAACTTATGATGAAGGAGTTAAATATTTAGAGGGAGATAATGTAGGGGTTATTTTACCTTATAAAGAAAAATTAGAATTTGTAGGTATTATGCCAAAAGATGATTTAAGTGATTTTATTGATAATCTTGATGATAAAAGCTTGAATGATTATTTAAATAGTTTTAAAAAGATGAGTGATAATGATAGGGTTACTTTAAAATTACCTAGATTTAGTTATTCTTATGATTTAGATGAATTTAAAAATATTTTAATATCTCTTGGTATTAAAGATGCTTTTGATGAAGAGTTAGCTAATTTTGATAAGATTATTACTAAAGATAATTTAAATTCTTTAGGTAAAAAGAATTTATATGTTGGTGCTGCTATACATAAAGCAAGAATTGAATTAAGTGAAAGAGGTACTAAGGCTGCTGCTGTTACTTATTTTGGTGTTGAGGCTGCTACTGCTGCTTTAGAAGATGATTATAATTATATTAATATTCAATTTGATAAGCCTTTTATGTATTTAATTAGAGATACTAAAACAAAAGAGATTATATTTTTTGGTACTGTTTATGAGCCTAATAAATGGACTGGTAGTACTTGTAGTAATAATTAATTAAATATTTTCTTGTTTTAGCTTTTAAAAAATTGTATTATATATTTGGAAGTTAGATATCTAACTTAAGGAGGTAATTATGAGAAGAAGTTTAAGAATTGTTGAAGTTAGAGGATTAGAAGTATTAGATTCTCGTGGAAATCCTACAGTTCAAGTAGAAGTTATGTTAGAGGATGGTAGCTTAGGTGTTGCTATGGTACCAAGTGGTGCTAGTACTGGTGCTTTTGAAGCTGTAGAGTTAAGAGATGAAGATAAGAATAGATATAATGGTAAAGGAGTATTAAAAGCAGTAAGTAATGTTAATGATGTTATTGCTCCTGAATTAATTGGTGTTGATGCTATTAATCAAGCTGCAGTAGATAAATTATTAATTGAAATTGATGGTACTCCAAATAAAGCTAAACTTGGAGCTAATGCTACTTTAGGTGTTAGTTTAGCAGTTGCTAAAGCAGCAGCTAATGCTTTAGGACTAGAGTTATATCAATATATTGGTGGAGTTAATGGTAAAACATTACCTGTACCTATGATGAATGTATTAAATGGTGGTAAACATGCTGATAATACTGTATCTAGCCAAGAATTTATGATTATGCCAGTTGGTGCTAAGTCATTTACTGAGGCTCTTAGATGGTGTGCTGAAGTATATGCTGCATTAAAGAAAATATTAAAAGAAAAAGGTCTTGCTTCTGGAGTTGGAGATGAAGGTGGATTTGCTCCAAACTTAGAAAGTGATGAAGAAGCATTAGAATTATTAGTAGAAGCTATTAGTGCTGCTGGATATAAGCCAGGTGAAGATATTTGTCTTGCTACTGATATAGCAGCAACTGAAATGTATGAAGAAGCTAAAAAGATTGGTGAAGAAGGAAAGTATT
Source organism: uncultured Bacillota bacterium (assembly GCA_946630315.1). GTDB lineage: Bacteria > Bacillota_I > Bacilli_A > RF39 > UBA660 > UBA3789. Next base: position 2,706 of record CAMOYT010000027.1, read on the forward strand.
ATTTCTGGAAATCTAAAGAATTAAAAACTCGTGATGAGATGATTGATTGGGTTGTTATGCTTACTGAAAAATATCCACTTGTTAGTGTAGAAGATGGTCTTGCTGAAGAAGATTGGGATGGATGGAAAGTTCTTACTGATAGAATTGGAGATCATGTTCAATTAGTTGGTGATGATTTATTTGTTACTAATACAACTCGTTTACAAAAGGGATTAGATTTAGGTGTTGCTAATAGTATCCTAATTAAGTTAAATCAAATTGGTACTTTAACTGAAACATTAGATGCTATAGAACTTGCTAAGAAACATGGATATACTGCAGTTGTTTCTCATAGATCAGGAGAGACTGAAGATACAACTTTAGCTGATGTTGTAGTAGCAACAAATGCTGGTCAAATTAAGACTGGAGCACCTTGTAGAACTGATAGAGTTGCTAAGTATAATAGATTACTAAATGTAGAAAATGACTTAGGAGATGTTTCTTGTTACTTAGGTCATGATTGTTTTATTAAATAAGAGCTTTTGCTCTTTTTTATTTTATTGTATAATTATAGTAGGTGGTAATATGTATAAGATAGATGATTGCTTACTAGTTCGAAAGACTACTGTTTTTCCTGATAATGGAGTAGTAGAGACTCCTGTTCATGGATTAGCTTATGGATTTGGTACATCTTCATTATTAGGAGATGCTATTAGAGATAAATTATTAGAAAAAGAACTTGATATGGATACTTTTACTAGTGAGTTTAATAAATTTAATATTTATTTTGAGACTTTTAGAAGTACTATTCATTTTACTATTAATGGGGTCGTTGCTGATTCTATGTATGGTGTTTTTGATTATCCTTATGCTATACTTGAGCCACTTAAACATCATATTAGTGATTCATCCTTAAAGGCTTTGAGAGTTGAGGATACATATTTTTCTGATGATTTACAATTATCTAGTGATGCTATTATATTAGTTCCAGAAGATAAGATAGATGAAGTTAGAGAGAAACATAATTTAGAAGGATTAAATATAAGACTTTATTCTGGAAATATCGAAGATGCTATTAAAAGTACTATGATTGAACTAGGTTATCAATTTTTTGATGTTAATGATCATGGGTATAGAGATGGATTAGATGGGGGAACTGATGCTAGTCATATGTATCAATTTATTTATGAATTTGCTAAAAGTAATAATATTTCTCAAGAAAGACATTTTTATTCAGATATAAATTATCAAGATCAACAAAAGAGAAGTGAAGAAGGAGAAAAAATTGATTTAATGCATTTACAATATATACTTGATGAAGGTGGAGTAAATGATGAATTAGTTGAAAAAATTAATGAGTTATTACCATATAAAAATTATTATAGAAATGAATTTAATCAATTGATGAGAATATTAGTTGAAGAAGTAGGTCTTTTAAAATTACAAGAATTAACTAATAATTTTAATAATATGATGATAGAGGATAGAAAAAGACGAAAAAGTGTCAAAAAATGAGATAATTTGATTTTTTTGTTTTGTAATTTAAATTAATAATATATAATTAAAGAGAAAGGTAGGATTGATTATGTTTAATTTAAAAGGAAGAGTTGCAGTTATTACTGGTGCTAGTTCTGGTCTTGGAAAACAAATGAGTCGTGCATTTGCTGAAGCTGGAGCTGATTTAGTAATTCTTGCAAGAAGATTAGAAAGATTAATGGAGTTAAAAGAAGAACTAGAAGAAAAAGGAGTTAGAGTATTACCTTTAAAATGTGATGTTACTAATACAGATGAGATTAATACTTGTGCTGAATTAGCTAAGAAAGAGTATGGTAAAGTTGATATATTAGTTAACTGTGCTGGTTCTGCTAAAAATGCTGGAGTTCTTAATATGACTGATGATGAGTGGGATTTTACTATTGCTACTGATCAAACTTCTGTATTTAAAGTTACTCGTGCTTTTGCTAATATTATGAAAGAAAATAATTATGGAAGAATTATTAATATTGCTTCTATGTATGGATTAGTTGGTAATACTGCACTTGATACAGTTGCATATCATTCATCTAAAGGTGGAGTTGTTAACTTTACTAGAGCAGTTGCTGCTGAGCTTGCTAAATATAATATTACTTGTAATGCAATTTGTCCTGGATATTTTGATACTGAGTTAACTCATGATACTTTAATTAGTGATGAATTTACTGCTTATATGAAAGCAACAGTACCACTAGGAAGATATGGACATGAAGGAGAATTAAATCCTGGTGCTATTTTCTTAGCTAGTGATGAAGCAAGTTATGTAACAGGAGTTATTCTACCAATTGATGGTGGATATACTTGTGTATAGTTAAATATGAAGTTAATAGAAAAATTTCTTAATAAAAAAGTATGTATTGCTGAGAAAATGTTTAGTTACTCTAGTACTTTAGAGGGATTTAGTAATGGAAGAAATTTTATAGAAGGTGTAGTTACTAATATTGATGATGATTTTATTGAACTTGATAATGAGATATTAATAGCTATTAAATTTATTTATAAAATTCAAGTAATCAAATAAAAACTGTAATTTTACAGTTTTTTTTGTTATGATATTTTATGGAGGGTTTATGGAAAAGAGTGTTACGGGAATTATATTAGTAGCTGGTAATAGTACTAGATATGGACTTGATAGAAATAAAAATTTTGAATTATTAGATGATAATAATACTGTATTAGATTATAGTTTAGATGTTTTTTTAAAAAGTGAAAGAATTGATGATATTATTGTTGTGGCTAGAGAAGATGAATTTTTGGATGTAGTATCTATTATTGATAAACATGAGATTAATAAACCTATCAGTGTTACTGTTGGTGGCAATACTAGGAAGAATAGTGTATATAATGCTTTGATAAAGACTAATAGTGATATTGTTATTATTCATGATGGAGCAAGACCTTTTATAAAAGAAGAATATATTGATAAGTGTATTGAAAGTATGGAGCACTTCTTTGGAGCAACAATAGGAGTTAAAGCTAAAGATACTATTAAGATATGTGATAATAATGGTGTAGTTGTTAATACTACTAAGAGGGATAATACTTGGTTAATTCAAACTCCACAATGTTTTAATAGGAATGTTTTGTTAAGTACTCATATTAAATATAAGAATGATAATTCTGTTACTGATGATTGTATGTTACTAGAGAAAGCTGGATTTAGAGTAAAGGTAATTGAAGGAGATTATTCAAATATTAAGTTAACTACATACGATGATATGGAATATTTAAAAAGTAAGGTAAAAGTACTTAAAAATAAAGACTAGTTTAGTCTTTTTTTGTTATAATAATTTTGGTGATTATATGAAAAGAAATAAGACAAGAAAAATAAAAGTTGGAGATATTACTATTGGAGGAGAAAATAAAGTAATTATTCAATCTATGTGTAATACTAAAACAAAAGATGTAGATAGTACAGTTAAACAAATATTAGAGTTAGAAGATGCGGGATGTGAAATAATTAGAGTAGCTTGTTTGGATATTGAAGATGCTAAAGCTATTAAAGATATTAAGAAAAAGATTCATATACCAATAGTTGCTGATATACATTTTGATTATAAAATTGCACTTGAAGCTATTAAGAGTGGTGTTGATAAGATTAGAATAAATCCTGGAAATATTGGTAGTCGTGATAAAGTAAAAAAAGTAGTTGATGCTTGTAAGAAAAATAATATTCCTATTAGAATAGGAGTTAATAGTGGATCACTTGAGAAAGATTTATTAGTAAATGGTAAAGTTACTGCTAAGGCTATGGTTGAGAGTGCTAGAAGACATGTAGAAATATTAGAGGAATTAGATTTCTATGATATTTGTATTTCTTTAAAAGCAAGTAATTTAGATTTATGTATTAAAGCATATGAAGAAGCTAGTAAAGTTTTTCCATATCCATTGCATATTGGTATAACTGAAGCTGGTACTGCTTTTTCTGGTACTATTAAATCTAGTATTGGGCTTGGTATATTATTAAGAGAGGGTATTGGTGATACTTTAAGAGTATCTTTATCTGATGATCCAGTTGAAGAAGTTGTTGTAGCAAAAGAAATATTAAAGAATTGTAATTTGTATTCTGGACCAACACTTGTTTCTTGCCCAACATGTGGTCGTACACAAATTGATTTAATACCACTTGCTAAAGAAGTAGAAGAGTTTTTAAAAGAAATTAAGAGTAATATTAAAGTTGCAGTAATGGGTTGTGCTGTTAATGGTCCTGGGGAGGCTAGAGATGCAGATATTGGTATTGCTGGAGGTATTGGAGAAGGTCTTTTATTTAAAAAAGGTGAAATAGTTAGAAAAGTAAAACAAGAAGATTTTTATAAGGTATTAACTGAAGAAATATTGAAGATGGAGAAAGAAGAAAAATAACTATTTTATTTTTAGAAAATAATATATAATTATACTAGGAGAGTGATTATATGGGAAAGAAAGTTATTGAATGTGATTATTGCCATACTTTAATTAGCGAGGAAGATGCTAAATGTCCATCATGTGGTGCTAACTGTTCTGATGCTATAAAAAGATATAGAAAAGAAAAAGAAGAAAAAGAAAAAGCTGAAAGAGAAAAAGCTATGAAAGTTGTTGGAGATTTTGCTAATACTGGATTTAAAACGGTTCATAGAACTTTTATTATAACTCTATGTGTTGTTGTCTTCTTTATAGCTTTTATTATGTTTATGATAATTACTAGTTCTAATAGACATGCTTCTTTTGATAATAATAGTTCTAGTAGTAGTGAAATAGTTGAACAAAAACAAGAAGTAGTTACTGTTGGATATCAAGAAGAAGCTATTACTAGTACTTTAAAAGCTAAATTAAGTTCTTATGAATTATATGCATATCATTCAGAGCATTTTGATTCTTATAATACTCCTGCTGGGTATCAAAAAATAGCTTTTCATTTTGAACTTGAAAATACTAGTGATAGTGATATTTATTTATGGAGTGAAAAAATTGGATTAACGGCAGATGATTATGAAGTTAAGACTAGTAGTTTGAAAGCACCTGGTAGTAATTTTGCTACTGTAATACAAGGAAAAGAAATATATGAAGACATTTCTAATGGTACAGTAGGTGCTAATTCTAAATTAAAAGGATATGTAGGATACTTAGTACCAACAGATAAGAAAGAACTTAAATTTACGATTGGAAAATATATAATTATTAAAATGGATAATCCTGCATATAAAGGTTGAGCTTAGTGTTACTAAGCTTTTTTATTGATATTTTTCTTATTTTATGGTATAATTAGCATACCAATTGGGGGTTGGTTATATGAAATATTATGAGAAACTAGATTATCAATTAAGTAGAAGATTTAAAGAGTCTATTGGTTTAGAATTTTTAGAAAATAAATTAAATAAATCACCATATAATGTTTTTAAAATTATTAGATTTAAAGATACTAATTATGAGGATTTTTTACAAGGTGATAAATTAAGATATGAGATTAATGATGATACTGGTGATATTGATGTTTTTCTAGAAACTATAAGTGATTTAAAAAAGAAATTTATTTTATTTCAAATAAAAAAAAGAGGTAATGAAGTAGATATTGTTACTAGAAGTCCTAGAGAAGATACTAATGTTTTTCATATTAGACATAATTATGATGGTACTGTACAAATGTTAACTAAAAGAATTAAGTTTTATAATAGAGAAGATGAACAACTTTTAGAATCTAGATATGCATTATTTAGTGATTCTGGTGATTTATTAGATTATAATGAACAAAAATTTGATTCATATAGTATTAATCTTAAAGATAAGTTTTATAAAATATAATTAAGAAGAGTAAAAACTCTTCTTTTTATTTGACACTTAATTATTGTAAAACGATAAATAATTATTGATTTTCAAAATATGTAGTATTATTCTAATATTGAGAGGTGAAAATATGATTAATTTTAATATTAAGAGATTAGGTAAGATACTTAATATAGTTTTAACTATTGGATTTGTATGTTTTATTCCAGTATTTTTATTAAGTCCTTTTATGCTTAAAAATAATTATAGTGATTTATATAGTGCATTATTCATTTATCCTAATGGTTGCTTGATGCTAATAATTATTATTCAATTTATGAGATTATTTAGATCTTTAGAAAATGATAATCCATTTACTAATAAGAATGTTAGTATTCTATATCATACAGGAATTATTTCATTTATTATGAGTTTTATTTGGATTATTGATTTAATACTTATGATATTTTTAGTACATAATACATATATTAATTATATTATTGTATTATTATTCTTATTCATATTATTCTTTGGAGTTGGTATTGCATTATTTATACTTAGTTTGTTATTTAAAAGAGCAACTGACTATAAAGAAGAAAATGATTTAACTATATAGGAGGAAGATAATGATTATTGTTAATTTAGATGTTATGATGGCTAAGAAAAAGATAAGTAGTCAAGAATTAGCTGAAAAAATAGGTATTACGCAAGCTAATTTATCAATATTAAAGACTAATAAAGGAAAAGCTATTAGATTTTCTACATTAGATAAGATATGTGAAGTATTAGAATGTAAACCTGGTGATATATTGGACTATGTTAATGATAAAGAGGTAGGTGATAAGAATGAGTAATTTATTATTATATATTATATTTATAGCAATTTATTTTGTGGCTTTATTTTTTGGTTATAAACTTGGAGCTAATGTTTTGTTATTTAATGTAGTTGTTTTATTATTTTTAATTATTATGTTATTTAAAAAGAAAAAAATTACTAATAAATGGGGTTTGTTATTTGGAATACCTATTATTATGTTATCTATTAGTTATTTATTGTATGCTAATATATTTCAATTATTTAATATTATAGTTTTACCTATATTATTTACTTTATTATTAGTATATAGTATGAGTCCAAGCTATAGTTTAGTTGGAATAATTGAAAAAGGAGTTAGAGTTATATTTGAACCATTTGGTTTTATTGGTAGATTTTATACTGTTGTTAGTAGTAGTTTTAGTAAATTATTAAAGATAGATAAAGCTAAGAAAAAGAAAATTATTTCTTATATAATTATTATTCCTATAGTAGTTATTATTTTATTATTACTTATAAGTGCAGATACTGAGTTTAAGAATTTATTTAGTGGAATTAGTAATCTATTTAAAGATTTTAATTTAGTACATCTAATATTTAGAATTATTAGTTTTATTATTTTCTTTACTTGGTTTGGAGCAGTATGTAATTATTTATTATTTGGTTTTAAGAAGTTTGAAGATAGTGAAGCAAGATTAAGAGTAGATTCTGATACAATGAAAAGATTATTAATAATATTAAATATTATTTATGTAGTATTTGATATTATTCAAATTAGAAGTTTACTACTTCATCATGTGGGTGATGGAATAATATATAGTGAATATGCAAGAAGCGGATTCTTCCAGTTAATGGTTATTTCTGTTATTAATATTAGTATTTTACTAATTACAAAACATTGTAAGGAAGATATTATACATAGACATATGAGTTTATTAATGGTTTTACTTACATTCATAATTATTTGTTCATCTATTTATAGAATGTATATGTATGATATGGCTTATGGATATACAGTGTTAAGATTACTTGTATATATTACATTAGTTACAGAACTATTATTATTAATTCCTACTATTATTTATATTTATAAAGATAAGTTTAAAATACTTAAATATTATTTAATAATTATTATTTCTATTTATTCAATAGTTAATATGGTATCAATAGATAGAGTAATTGCTAAAACTAATATTGAAAGATATAATAATACTGGAAAGTTAGATATAGATTATTTAGAAAATTATCAATTTGATAATACAGATATTTTATATAATTTATATAAAAATACTGATGATAAAGAAATAAAAGAAAGCTTAGAAGACTATTTTTATGTATTTAGATCTAGTTATAGAGATAAGAAAAAAAGTATTATTGATTATAATGTTAGTAGAGATAGAGGACAAAAAATATTTGATAAGTTTGATAAAGAGTCATAAGACTCTTTTTATTGTATTTATTTAATATTATGTTATAATTAATTATGTTGTGGTGATTTTTATGAATTTAAAGTTTTTTAGATTAAGAGATTTATTAATTAGCTTATTAGTAGCTTTAGTTAAAAATATATTTTTAATTCCAGTATTTATTAATAAAAGTATGGTTGTTACTGATACTGATTTAGTTAAGAGCTATATAACACTTCCTGAGTATTTTACAGGAAATGAAACTCAAGAATTATTGGAAAAAGTAATTACTAAATATAGTATTAGATGGACTGAATTAGTAGTTGAATCTTTACTTATATTTATTGTTTGTTTTGTTTTATTATTTATAGTTAATTCTATACATAGAAGTAAAGTAAGAAGAGAAGGAAAAGTAATTTAACTTTTTCTTTTTTATTGATTTATAATTTATATTTAGTATAATTAAATTGTACACAATCTAATTTAGGAGGTATTATATGAAGTTGTATGATGTATCTGCATTAGATAGAAAAGGCAATGAAGTAAAATTAAGTGATTATAAAGGAAAGGTATTATTAATAGTTAATACAGCAACTGGATGTGGATTTACTCCTCAATATAAAGAATTAGAAGAATTATATAGAAAGTATAAAGATAAAGGTTTTGAAATATTAGATTTTCCATGTGATCAATTTGGTCATCAAGCACCTGGTAGTGATGATGAGATTAATGAGTTTTGTACTATGAGATATGAAACTACTTTTCCAAGATTTAAGAAAATTGAGGTTAATGGAGATAATGAGTGTAAAGTATTTACTGTATTAAAGAGTGAAGTACCTAACGAAGAAGTTAAAGGTATGAAGAATAAGATGGCAATGAAAGCTATTGGTAAGATTAGTACTACTTGTAAAAAAGATGGAGATATTAAATGGAATTTTACTAAATTCTTAGTTGATAAAGAGGGTAATTGTGTTTGTAGATTTGCACCTACTACTATTGGTAAAGATATAGAAGATAAGGTAGTAGAATTACTTGGATAATTTAAAATTAGAAAATCAATTATGTTTTCCTCTTTATGTAGTTAGTAAAGAAATAGTAAAAAAATATACTCCTTATTTAAATGAGGTAGGTATTACTTATACTCAGTATATTACTATGATGGTATTATGGGATAAGAAAGAAATTAATGTTAAAGATTTAGGAGATATATTATTTTTAGATAGTGGTACTTTAACTCCTCTTCTTAAGAAGTTAGAAGAGAAAGGTTTTATTACGAGAAATAGAAGTTTAATTGATGAGAGAAATTTATTAATTAAGATTACTGATTCTGGTTTGAAATTAAAAGATAAGTGTAAAAACATTCCTGAATGTGTTGCTAAATGTATAAATTTAGATGAAAAAGATGCAGGAGAGTTGTATACTATCTTATATAAGTTAATTAATTGTTTAAAGGAGGATTAAGATGAGTAAATTAATAGAAGAAAAAGATTTTGAAAAAGAAGTACTAAAAAATAAAGAAACTGTGCTTGTTGATTTTTATGCGGATTGGTGCGGACCTTGTAAAATGTTAGGACCTATTATGGATGAGATTAGTAAAGAGGTTCCAGTATATAAAATAAATGTTGATGATGCAGAAGATTTAGCAAAAGAATATGGTGTTTTTTCTATTCCTTGTGTTGTTGCTTTTAAAGAAGGAAAAGAAATTAATAGAAGTGTTGGATTAAGAAGTAAGGAAGATATTCTTAAGATGGTTAAGTAGGTGTTTTATGTACGATATAGTTATAATTGGAGCAGGTCCAGCTGGGATGAGTGCTGCTATATATGCATGTAGAGCTAGAAAGAAAGTATTGGTTTTAGAAGCTTTAACTTATGGTGGTCAAATTATTAGTACTAATAAAATTGTTAATTATCCTGGATTTAAGGAGATAAGTGGAGTTGACTTTGCTACTAATTTATATGAGCAAGCTAGAGATTTAGGAGCAGAGTTTAAGTTTGAAAAAGCTATTAGTATTGATACTAAAGAATTAGCAGTTAGTACTAATAATGATACTTATAAAACTAAAGCTATTATTTTAGCTATGGGAGTTAATAATAAAAAAACAGGATTAGATAATGAAGATAAGTTTTTAGGAAGAGGACTTAGTTATTGTGCTACTTGTGATGGTAATTTCTATAAAGATCGTGATGTTTGTGTTTATGGAAGTGATGAAGTAGCTCTTGAAGAAGCTGAATACTTAGCTGATATAGCAAGAAAAGTATATGTTGTTAATAAACGTAGTGATTTTGGAAATGAAGTAGAAGAAAATAAGTTAAAAGTAAAAGATAATGTATATTTTATTTTTAATAGTAGTATTAAAAGTATAGTTGGAGATAAGGCTATTGAATTTATAGAAGTAATTGATAAGAGCGGTAATATTACTAATTACAATATAGATGGTTTATTTGTAGCTTTAGGTAAGGTACCAGAAAACAATAATATATTAAAAGATATAAAGACAGATGATAATGGATTTGTAGTTGCTAAAGAAGATTGTCATACTAATATTAATCATATATATGTTGCTGGTGATATTAGGGATAAGAATTTAAGACAATTAACTACTGCTTGTTCAGATGGTGCTAATGCTGCTACTATGGCAATTAAAGAAATGAGATAGTTCATTTCTTTTTTTTATGTTATAATATTTATGTAATTGCCCCATAGCCAAGCGGTAAGGCAGTGGACTCTGACTCCATTACGCGTAAGTTCGAATCTTACTGGGGCAGCCATGAATTTAAAGCTATTTTTATAGCTTTTTTTATTTTTGCCAACAAATGTTTGAAAAAAGTGAAAAAATCGTTTCTTTTTATTGACAAATATATAATTTTCAATTAGGATAATGAGCTAATCAAGCCATAGGGGTTGTTGGGCTTGGATTTGTTATGGGGGTACATTTATATGAAAAACTTTTTGGATAGAGAGGGATCCAAAAAGAATAAAGATAAGGTGGTTGAAAAAAATGCTAATAAGGATCAAGTTATTAGCTTAAAAGAGAAAGTGGTAAATAGAAAAATAATTTCTATTCTTTTGGTGTTTGTAATAGCATTAGGTACTTTTTCTTTTCTAGGTCTAGGTGGTAAAAATCTATTAAGTAATCTACGTGATTTATTTGATGGAAATCAAGAAATAGGAAGAAAGACTATAACTCCTAATAAAATTGGTGAGCAATTTGATGGTACTTATAAATTGTCTCTTACTGTAACAGGAGATGCAGAAAGGAAACCACAAAAGGCTAATATTATAGTTGTATTTGATACTTCTAGTAGTATGAATAGATCAACTAATAATACAGAAGTCACTTATACGCCAGATGACTCATATTATGGTAATTACGCTAATATTAATGGTGAATATATTCAACTAGAAGGAGATTGGGATTATAGAAATAATCAGTGGGTTTATGTTTATTACTATAATGGTAGTGAGTATACTGGTCAACGTTACTCTAGACAAGAAGCTAATCAGTCAAGATTACAAGCTGCCCAATCTGCAACTAATTCTCTAGCAAAGGCACTACTTGAAAATAATGGTAGAGATGGTAATCCAACTGATACTATTGAAATAGCCTTAGTTGATTTTGCTAATATGGCTGAAATTGCGCAAACACCAACAACAGATTATGATACTTTTGCTGCAAAAGTTAACAGTCGAAATGCAGGAAATAATAATAGAGGAACAAACTGGGAAGCTGGATTTAGGACAGCTTTAGATGTTGATTTTGGAGATGAAGATACAACTTATGTTATTTTTGTTTCAGATGGTAATCCTACATATTATGTTAATAATAATGGAACTAGAGGGGGATCAGGACAAGAAACAACAAATAATATTAATACATCATATAATCAAGCTGTACCAGCAGCAAAAGCTGTAGTAGATGCAGGTTATAATTTATATACAATAGGTATTTATGGTAATGTTGATAGAATGGAAGATATTACTACAGATGCTGGAGCACCTATTGCTAATTATTTTTCTGCAGATGATACAGCTGCATTACAAGCTGCATTTGGTGAAATTTTATCAAAAATTGAAATGTCTGGTATTGGTAATGTAGATATAGTAGATGGAACTACTAATAAAGTAGCTACATCTTCAGGTGTTGCTAAATTACTAGAAATAGATAAAAATAGTTTCCAATATTGGAGAACTAAAGATGGAGTAAGAACAGAATGGAAGAAGACTGATGATCCTGCTCCACCTTCTGCAGAATTTGTTGAATCAACAGGAGAAGTTAAATGGGATTTATCTTCACTTGGTATTTTAGAAAACGATGTTACTTATGAAGTTACATTTGATGTATATCCTTCACAAGAGACATATGATTTAATTGCAGATTTAAAGAATGACAAAATAGATTATGATACAGAAGTTGATCCTGCAATTAAAAAGTATTTACATAAAAATGGAGATAGTTATTCTCTAGATACTAATACTGTAGATGAAAATGGTAACTCTACTGCTACTATTACATATACAGATACAAGAACTGATGATGGAGAACAAACATATACTTATACTAATCCAGATCCAGTTGCAACTGATGCAAGTTCTATATCTATTAAGAAAACTTGGGATAATGACTTAGATACTAGAACTGAAAGACCGGTTAGTGTCAACTTACAAAGAGATGGAGAAAACTTCTATCCAGCTGAATTAAATGCTGCCAATAATTTCGAATTAAAGGATATTGCTATAGCAGTTGGTTTAGCAAGATTAAATGGTGAAACATTAACAGTATTAGATACAGGACATGATTATAAATTTGCAGAGTTAGGTTCTGAATCTTATAACTGGGAATTAGAAACTGAAACAGTTCACCCTATGTTAATTAATGGTGAAATTAAAAAATTAATTCTTGTAGAAGACGAAAGTACAATTCCTTCTGCAATGGGTGATAAAACATATTATGATGGATATTACAAATTAGGAAATAAATATTATAAAGATGAAGGTACTAATCCTACAATTCATGCTATTAACCATCGTAGAAGTAACTTCAATGTTAAGAAAATAGTTAATGGTGAAAATGCAAATCCAAATGATACTTTTGAGTTTACTATAAGAGTTACTCAAAAAGGTGAAGATGGACAAGCAATTGCTGATGATACAACTACAAATAATGATGACATATGGTTCTCTATTTGTGATACAGAAATAGATTCAACATGTAAAGATCCAAATAGTTTAGTAAAAGATGAAAGCCTTGTTACTGGAGCTCAAAAAGAAATGAGAGATGGAGCTTGGACAGGATATTACTATGTTACTAATACTACTGAAGTAAAAGTTAAATTAAAAGATAAATATAACTTGAGATTTACTAACTTATTATCTAATACTGACTTTAGTGTAGTAGAAGGAAATACTACTAATTATGAATTAGAGAAAATTGAAACTACTAGTGGATTTGATTCTAATAAAGATAGAAAATCTATTAGTGGTAAAACTATTACTGGTCATATAGGACAAAGTAATAAGATATATCAAGTAGAATACACTAATAAGAATACTAATCCTGAAACAGTAGAAGCATCAGTTAAGAAAGTATGGAATGATAATGATGATCAAGATGGTATTAGACCTGATACCTTAACTGTTACATTAAGTAATGGTCAGACAGCTACTTTATCAGATGATAATGATTGGGAAGCTACAATTACTGGACTTCCAAAATGGAAAGATGGTGAAGAAGTAGAATATACTTGGAGTGAGGAATCATTACCAGATGGTTATGAAATGATTTCAAATAATACTGTTGGTACTTTAACAACTATTACTAATAAACATGAATCATATAAAACAAACATTTCAGTTGAAAAAGTTTGGGATGATGAAAATAACCAAGATGGTTTAAGAACAGCTATTGAAGTTGAATTATTTAAGATTATTAATGAAGTAGAATCAACAACTGGTAAGAAAGCTACTCTTGATGAAACTAATAATTGGTTCTATGAATTTACTGGACTTGATAAGAATGCTGATGGTGTTCCAATCTTATATATTGTAAGAGAAAATACTAGATTAGCTGGTTATGATGCTCCTATTTATAGTAATCCAATTAATGAAGGTAAGGTTACTATTACAAATAAGCATACTCCTTATACTAAGAATGTTGGTGTTAAGAAGGTATGGGATGATGAAAGAAATCAAGATGGTAAGAGACCTACTGAGTTAAGTGTTAAATTAATGGCTGGTGATGAAATTATCACAACTGTTAAGTTAAATGAAGGTAATCAATGGACTCAAGTTGTTAATGTTCCTCTTAATAAAGATGGAGAAGAAGTTGAATATACTTGGGTGGAAGAAAGTATTGAAGGTTATAAATTAACTGATACTGATGTTACTACATTAGAAGATGAAACAATTTTAACTTCTATTACAAATAAGTATGAGCCAGCAAAAGATACTATTGTTGTTACTAAAGTTTGGGAAGATGCAAATGATCAAGATGGTATTAGACCAGATGATGTAACATTTACAGTAACTGGTAGTGATGGTAAGACTTATACTAAGACTTTCAGTGGTCAAGGAAATAGATGGACACAAGAAGTAGAAGTTAATAAATATTATAATGGTGGACAAGAAGTTACATTTACTGTAGATGAAGCAGATGTTTCTTCATATACTAAGTCTATAGATAATAGCAAATTAACTATTACTAATACACATGAACCAGAGAAAGATAAAATTACTGTTACTAAGGTTTGGGATGACTCAAGCAATCAAGACGGTAAGAGACCAGAAAATGTTACATTTACAGTCACTGGTTCTGATGGTAAAACTTATACTAAGACATTTGGTGGACAAGGAAATACTTGGACACAAGAAGTTGAAATAGATAAATTATATGATGGTGGTAAGGAAGTTACATTTACTGTGGATGAAGCAGATGTTGCTGAATATACTAAGTCTATTAATAATGATAACTTGACTATTACTAACAGTTATACAACTAAAACTACATCTCTAACTGTTACTAAGGTTTGGGATGATGCAAATGATCAAGATGGTAAGAGAAAAGATGTTAATGCTAAAGTTACTTTATATGCAGATGGTACTGCTGTAGATAGAGCTGATGCTACTGTAGATGTTTCTACTGACGCTGGTTGGTCTAAAACTTGGAGTAATTTACCTGTGTTTAATGATGGTAAGGAAATTACTTATTCTGTAAGAGAAACATTTAATGAAAATTCAGGTTATACTAAATCTGGTGATGACAGTAACTTAAAAGCTTCTGAAGATAGTACTAGTCTTGGAACTGTTACTATTACTAATAAGTACACTCCTGAAGAAGATACTATTACTGTTACTAAGATCTGGGACGATGCAAGTGATCAAGATGGTATTAGACCAGATGATGTAACATTCACTGTCACTGGTAGTGATGGAAAGACTTATCCTGTGACATTTAGTGGACAAGGAAATACTTGGACTAAAGAAATAAAAGTTAATAAATACTATAATGGTGGACAAGAAGTTACATTTACTGTAGATGAAGCTAATGTTTCTTCATATACTAAGTCTATAGATAATAGCAAATTAACTATTACAAATAGTTATGAACCAGAAAAAGATACAATTACTGTTACAAAGATTTGGGAAGATGCAAATGATCAAGATGGTATTAGACCAGATGATGTAACATTTACAGTCACTGGTAGTGATGGTAAAACTTATACTGAAACATTTAGTGGAAGTGGTAATACTTGGACTAAAGAAATAAAAGTTAATAAATACTATAATGGTGGACAAGAAGTTACATTTACTGTAGATGAAGCTAATGTTTCTTCATATACTAAGTCTATAGATAATAGCAAATTAACTATTACAAATAG
>CAMOYT010000028.1 GCA_946630315.1 uncultured Bacillota bacterium
TTTATTTTTCTTTTTAGATTTCTTATCTTCTTCAACTACTTCTTCTTTTTCTTCTGCTTCTTCTTTTCTTATTTCTTCTACTTCTTTGTCGAGTATTTCTTTTGAATAGTCTAATTTATCTTCTGGTTCTTTTATTTCTTCTTCTACTACAACTTGCTCAGTCTTTGTTACTTCATCTTCAGGTACACCTTCTACTCTATCTAGAACTGATGTTGCCATTAAATCACTGAGTAAGTCAACTGATGTTGCTTTATCTATTTCACCCGCTAAAGTCTTAGATGCTATTGTATCTATTAATTCTCTTATCTCTGATTCTTGATATGAATTTAATCTTTCTTGTTTTTCTTTACGATACTTTTCTAATTCTTCTTTATTTAAATCAGCTAAGATATTATATGAAGTATTAGCTAGTTTTCTTTTTCCATCTAAGTCATCTTGTTCTTTTTTATTCTTTCTTGCTTCTTCAATAAAGCTATTTATATCATAGATTTTCTTTTCTTGCTTTTCTTCATTTACAGTTTCAATGATTTTCTTCTCTTTTGGTAAATCTTCTAAATCTTGATATTCTTTTAGACGATGGTATGACTCTCTTGTATAGGCTTTATCATCCCTATTAGATATATCATATGCGTTAGCATTTTTTACGTCAGTAAAATTTGCATAACGTGAGTTAGTACTGATATTTTGATACAAATCTTCATTCTTTTCACTACGAGATTGTTCTTTTACAGTGTCTTTATTATAGCGATCCATTCGTCTCATACTAATCACCTTCTTATCTTAATTTTATCATAGATAATATAGAGATTAAAGTTATTATATTTTTCTTTACGTAAAGATATTTTTATTGATATAATATTAATAGAAATGGAGGGACAAAAATGAAAGTTAAAGTAAATCAAGAAGCTTGTATCGGATGTGGTGCTTGCGCATCAATCGCTGATGAAGTATTTGAAATCAATGACGAAGGGCTATCACAAGTAAAAGGTGAAATTAAAGCTGAACAAGAAGAAGCTGCTAAAGAAGCAATAGAATCTTGTCCTACTGGAGCAATCGTTGAAGAATAATAAAAAGACTAGTTACTAGTCTTTTTTATTTTAGGCTAAATACTTTAGCTACTTCTTTAGGAGTAAGTTTTCTAAATTCTCCTGATTGTAAGTCTTTTAAATCAAAGAAAGCTACTCTTTCTCTTTTTAATTTTAATACTTCATAGCCAACAGATTCAAACATTCTTTTTACTTGATGATTCTTACCTTCATGAATAGTAATTTGTACCATACAAGTATTGTTTTTTTGATCTACTTTTTTTAATTTTACTTTAGTTGCTTTTACTACTTCATCATCTAATTCTACTCCATCTTGTAATTTATTAATTTGTTCTCCTTTAATAATTCCTTTTAATTTAGCCATATAGACTTTATCTACTTCGTTATTAGGATGCATCAAGATATTAGTAAAATCACCATCATTAGTTAGTAGTAGTACTCCTGTTGTATCATAATCTAATCTTCCAACTGGATAAATTCTAGCTTTAGTAGGAATTAAATCAGTTACTGTTTTTCTACCTTTCTCATCAGATGTTGTTGAAACTACTCCACGAGGTTTATTTAATAAATAATACTCTTTTGTTTCTTTTTCAATTATTTCATTATTTACTTCTATTTCATCTTTATCAGATACTTTAGTACCTAATTCTGTTACTACCTCTCCATTTACTTTTACTTTACCATTTGCTATTAAATCTTCTGCTTTACGACGAGATGCTATACCTGATGCTGCTATTACTTTTTGTAATCTTTCCATATTATCACCACTTCCATGTGATTATACCATAAAAAAAGTAATAACTAAAGCTATTACTTAATTTCATCAATATATTTTTTTAATTGTTTAGACTCTGGACCTAAGATAATTTTTAATTGATTATCTATTTCTACTATTCCTTTAGCTCCTAATTTTTGAATACCTTCTTTATTGGCTTTAGATACATCTTTTAATGTTACTTTAAAACGAGATAGATTAGTCTCTGTATCTATAATATTGTCTTTTCCACCTAATAGTTCAACTAGTTTATTAAAATCTAATTGAGCACCTTTTCTTGTAGCTTTTAGGATTGCTAAAAGGATTATTAGCATTACAACAGCTATTATTACATATTGAATTATATTATCAAACATATTTTATCACCAAATACATTATATAATATTTTACAAAAAAAAGAAAGTGATTATGCTTCACTTTCTTGTGATTGTAATTCTTGTTGGTATGCGTTTATACCAGTTTGGATAAGACCACATAGTTCTTTTTGAGCTTCTGTTTCATATCCCATATAACAAACTTTTGCTATTTTATCATGATTAAAGCAGAAAATTTGTTCACTTGAAATTAATCCCTCTGGATATGTGCATGCTCCATATTCGTAATATTTTCCATCTTCTAGTTGTATTTGTTCACCTTTTTCAATTACGTCTCCTTGTGGAAAAATACAGTAACTAGTAATCATTAATTCTTTTTTTCCACCTTTTAATAGAACTACTGTACCAATTGGTAAAAATCCTTCTTTATTTTCCATTATTTATACCTCCTTATTGTATATCAGCTAGTTCATCATTTGTCCTAGCACTATAACTTTCTGTATTTTCTGTTGCTTCATATCCATAGTCATCATCTTCTAAATATTGATCTTCTCCAGATGATCCGTAATCTATTTCAAGATTTTCGTCTCCATCCCATTCATCACCATATACATCATCTTCACCAACATCATTATTGTTCTTTCTATCTAAGTAAGCTTTTGCTCCAATTCCAGCAGCTGCTGCTGCAGTTAATCCGGCAGCAATTGGTATTACTGCACTACCACTAGATTTAGACTTGATTGCTGTTGATGATGAAGGAATCTTAGTATAATTACTTCCCTTCTTAATGATATCATCAATAGAATCTTCTGTATCTTCTAGTAATCCATCAATATCTTCAATTCCATCAGTTCCTTCAACTCCTGTTGGATCAGTAGCAGTATAAGTATCTCCTCCTGTATATCCGCCTCCTGTATGAACTGGAGTGCTTCCACCTGGTGTTCCTGATGGAGCAGGTGTTGGAGTACCTGGATCATCAACCACTGCTGATGGTGATGGTGTTGGTGTAACTGTTACTGTTGGAGTAACAGTTGGTGTTGCAGTTGGAGTAACAGTTGGTGTTACTGTTGGTGTTGTTGTTGGAGTAACAGTTGGTGTTGTTGTTGGTGTTACTGTTGGAGTAACAGTTGGTGTTACAGTTGGTGTTGGATCATCTTGATATCTAGGTTGAGCTGGATTTCCTGGATCAGAGCTTCCTGGTCCACTAGGTCCTGTTGGACCTGTTGGTCCTGGATTAGTTGGATTAGTTGAATTAGTTGGATTAGTTGGATCTGTTGGATTAGTTGGATCGGTTGGGTCTGTTGGATCTCCTGTATCCTTTCCTTGGAATGGTGCTGGATCAGTAGGTGTTTCAACAGGTTTTAATGCATCTTGTGTATCAACTTTTCTATAATAATTTTCTGTATTTCTGTTTTCGTTTGTAAATACATTTTCAGCAACTTTTGCATCAACTCCGGCAGCTTTTAGAGCTGTTTGTCCAGCATCTGCAGCTGGATCTTTAAGAGCATTTAATCCAATATATGAAGTTGAACCTGCTGCTAATTTTCCAGCTAATGAATATGGATTAGTTAAACCTTTCCTAGTTAATGATTTTCCTGTTTGTGTTAATAAATCATCAGTTCCAGTTGTTGGTCCTTTAACAGCACCACCTACTGTATCTTTAAATGCTCTACCCCATTGACTTGGATGTGTAACAGTATGTAAAGCTCCAGATGCAGCATCTTTGACTGCTGTAGCATCTTTTAACATAACCTTTCCTTCACCCTTTAATACTGCTCCGGCATTTTTAAGAGTTTGAGTTACTGCATTACCTCCAGTACCAGCTACGGCATTTAATTCATTTAATACAATATTAGTATCAGCAAAACCTTTATTTCTAGCAGCATTTGTAAGTGCGTCTGTATATCCACCATTTCTTAAAACTGCAGCTTTTTCTTGGCCAACCCATTGATCAACCCATTTTTGTGATTTTCCACTATTAACCATATCAGCAGCACGCTTATCAATATTTTTCATTTGTTGATGTTCTCCCCACTTACCTGCTGCATATGCCATACCACCTTGGATAGCTCCTTCTTTAACACCTTCTAGTGTTGCCGCCTCAAGACTTAAGCCATTTTGAAGTCCAGCTTCTGTTCCAGAACCTAAACCTCCTACTGCTGCAACTAATGTATTCGCATTGGTTGTAGAAGATAAAATTTGTGCTGCTTTTCCTAGCTTTCCTGCTTTTGCTAGAGCTGCATTGGCACCAGATAGGTAACCACCCATTGTCATATATCCTAGTGCTTGTCCAACACCTCTTGAAATAGAGGCTGCTCCACTATCTTCTGTAATAGCAGAATATTTAGCTAAATCTGTTGAATAATAAATTTTATCAAATAGTTCGTGTGAAAGGTCTCTCTTTTCAAAATCTTGAATTGCTTGTGATGCATTTGTTCCGGCAATAGCATCAATTGGTTTGGCAACCCATGCTCCTACTGTTAGAGCAGCATCACCGATATCTTCAAATGCTCCGACAAAACCTTCACCTAATTTAGAAAAAACCATACCAGCAGTTGCTCTTGTTTTTGTAATCCAGTCTGCTTTATCATATTCAGTTATGCCATCTACTTTTGCTTGTATTTGGTTCATTACTTCATCGACTGCTAATCCTGCGTAGTCAATAACCGGATCGAAGGCACTACCTTCAACATGGCCTACGAATTGTTCAAAACCAGTACAAGCATTAATCTTATTTACTGCTTCTGCAATGGTTTCTTTGGCAGTACTTATTGTGTTGTTTTTTATATTATTAAGATTTTCCATGGCTGCATCAACTTTATCAGAGTCCCTATATACTCCATTGTGACCTGTAAACCATGTTACTATATCGTTTCCTAAGCCCATCTTAATATCCTCCTTATTTAATCATTTAACTTATTATTAAAATCTGCTTCAGCCTCAGCATTAAATTCGTCTTGTTTTGTATTATAAGCTGTTAGTGCCGCTTCCTTTATTTGGTCTAAAGTTGGTTGAATTCCTTCTCCAGGTATTGACATTACATAATCGCCAATTTCATCTATAACAGGTTGCATGTCTTTATCTTCAACGCATAAGGCTTCTTTTCCCATTTGAACATCATGTAATTGTTTTGAAACATTTTTCATTTCATCATTAGCTACAGAGATTGCATCTTCACAAGCTGATTCAATACCATCATAATCAAGTACTGTACTTGCACTTTTTGCTGTTACTGAAACTGGCTTACCTTTATTACTTGTACCAGTAAATGTCTTTGGTGCTGTTTTACCCATTTTTTCACTCTCCTTTTATGTAGTGTATAGTAAATAGAGAAGCCTTATTTTTTTCTTCTCTACTTACTTCTCTATTTACTATACATTGCATAAGCAATGTATTTTTTATTAATTCTTTTCTTGATCGTAAGCTAAAGCTTGTTCAACTGCTAAACGTAAGTTAGATGCAGATAATTTCATTTCTTCCATAGCTGCTGGAACATCTGAACCATAATAACCTTCCCAGTTATTTCTTACTGTATCTGACCAAGTAGTTTGAACTCCGTCTGGAATATTTCTTTTAATTGCTCCATCTAGAGTTTCCATATCTTCTTGCATTGTAGTTACGATTGAATCGATTTGAGCAGCATCGTCAGTAGCTGCACCTGGATTAATTGTAATATTCATATACTATAACTTCCTTTCCTTAAAATTACTTCATACCACTCTTTAAGTCGCCAATCATATTGCCGAACTTAGTAGTTTGCATTCCCATATATCCTTCAGCTTCATCGATAGTTTCAGCTAATTTTTTGAAAGTATCTTCTTTAGCTTGGAATTTTTGTAATAAATCAGTAGCTGGGTCTCCTTGAATATCACCACTAGTGATTTCATTTACTAAATTTGTTAATCTAGCAAGATTACTTTTATAAGATTCTCCTGCTGTTGCTAATGCGTTCTTTAAATCATTTAAAGATGCTTCATCTACATGAATTTGTGCCATATTCTTATTTCACCTCCTATTTTTTATTAAGAATATCGTCCAATCCTTATACCGAACCCATATCCTTATGTAATAATTGTATAATTTTTTCTAATTCTTTACAAGTCTTTTTAGATTTTTATATACATTTTTTTACAAATACAAGTATAATAGGAATTGGTGATTTAGATGAAACGTATTAATATCAACTTAAGAATTATTATTCCTATTATATTGCTTGCTGTTATTAGTATTATCACTATTTATAGTGCTGGAACTTATACATCTAAAGATTTGGGGAATCTTGCCTTAAAGCAATTTGTTTGGTACATCATTGGCTTTATATTAGTTGGTATACTCTATAAGTTAAAAAATGAATATTTATATAGAAATAGCTGGGTGCTTTATATTATTGGTAATATTTTATTATTACTACTACTCTTCTTTGGTACTCCAATTAATAATAGTAGATGTTGGTTTGTAATACCTGGTGTTGGTAGTTTTCAACCTAGTGAGTTTATGAAAATATTTTTAATGATTACTCTTGCTACTATGATTCATAATTTTAGGAGTGATTATAAGAATCCTACTACTAAAGATGAATTTATATTTATATTAAAGACTTTAGGTATAGTACTTATTCCTAGTATTCTTACTTTTTTACAACCAGATACTGGATGTGTACTTATATATTTAATTATCTACTTTTGTATGATGTTTGTATCAGGTATTAAACTTAGATGGTTTACAATAGCAATTGGTTCTTTAGCACTTGTTGTTGGTACTATACTTGGTATTTATTTCTTAAATGGTGATTTATTTATTAAATTATTTGGTACTTCAATATTCTATAGGTTAGATAGAATATTTGCTTGGAGTGAAGGTACTGGTTTGCAGCTTGAGAATGCCTTAGCTGCGATTGGATCAGCAGGATTGTTTGGACATGGGTTTAATAAGACACCTATTTATTTTCCTGAATCTTCCACTGACTTTATATTTGCTGTATTTGCTTCTAACTTTGGATATATTGGGGTATTAGTATTACTTGGTATTATTATTTATTTAGATATTAATATTATCAATTTAGCTCGTAAGAAAATACTTGATACTGATAAGTTTATATTAGCTGGTATACTTGGTATGTTGATATTTCAACAAATACAAAATATTGGTATGACTGTTGGATTACTTCCAATTACTGGTATTACTCTTCCATTTATTTCTTATGGTGGTAGTAGTTTACTTTCATATATGGTACTTGTTGGTATACTAATTAATATTTCTAATGAAAAGAAAAGAACTTATAAATACAAATAAAAAGAAGACTAGTTAGTCTTCTTTTAATACGTCTTCATATACTTTTTTTAATTCTATACCTATTTTTTTGATATCTCTATCTACTGCTACTTTATAGGCTTCTTCTGTTAGATCTGGTAATTCGTTATTACAAATCTTTTTAATTTTATCTTCAAATTCATCTAAGTCTTTGGCTTTATAAACATTTACACCATCTTCTAACCAACCTTCAAAGATTGGGATATCTCTTATTAGTGCTTTTGTTTTACAGGCACATGCTTCAATGATTGGAATACCTTCTGTCTCTTCAAATGTTGGGAATAAGTAGAGGCTACAGCCATTCATAGCTTCTTTTATTTGTTCTTGTGGGACATACCCAGCAAATACTAAATTATCTAATTTTGTGTTAACGGCATGACGAACATCTTGTGTTGCGGCTGATAAAGGTGAAAAACCAAACCATATAAACTTATAATCTGGCATTCTTTTGGCTAGTTCTACAAAGTCTACTATTCCTTTTCTTTCTATATATAGTCCTATTCCTATTATTACTTTATCTTCTTTTGAATAACCATATCTTTTACGGAAAGCTGCTCCTGCCTCTTCATCTCTTTTAAATAAATTTAATTCTATTCCATTCGATATAGCATAAATTTTCTTCTTTATTCCATATCCTTCTAGTAATCTTTTAGAATATGGAGTTGGAGTAATAATTACATCTCCAGTTGAGTAGCAATTAATTAGCCATTTCTTAAAAGCAGGAGATATTTGTTTACAGAAAATAAAACCATTTTTAAAGTCTTCTTCTGTAGAATGAGCATGATATACTACTTTCTTTCCTTTAAACTTAGCTAATTTTGCTAAAGCAAAAGAGTTAGGTCCATAGAAATTAATATGAACTATATCATAGTCTTCTCCTTGTTTAGTTGTATAAGGAATACCCACACTTTCTAGAGCTTTCATTTGATGTTTAATAGCTTTACCAAGTCCACTCTTAGAAAAAAGTTTTTCTCCTTCTGTGTATAAAAATACTTTCATTTCGTTCATCACCGTATTTTTATTATATCTAAGTAAAAATAAAAAGACAAGCTAAACTTGTCTTGTACCACAGTTCTTACAAAAAGGTCCTTTTACTTTATGTCCACATTCTGGACAAAAAGTATTTTCATATACTATTTTAGCAGTAGATGCTGCTACTTGTTTTAATCTTTTTATTGACAATATATATAAGAATACTATAAAGGCAATAAAGACTATTAGTAATATGTCTATTCCACTCATTAAACAAAAGTCATAGATACCATGTAATATAGTTGGGATTAAAATACTATATATAATATTTTTCTTTTCTAGTTCTTTTCTTCCTCTTGCTTTATATATTTTGGCTATACTTAGAAAATATCCCATTGCGATGGCATCACAAGCATGTCCTGGTACTGATACTAATGCTCTTAGTATACCTGTTAGTAAATTACCTGATGGGACTACATATAAGATGTTTTCAAAGCAGGCAAAACCAAGTGATACAAATACTGAGTATACTATAATATCATATAGTTCATTAAATTCTTTATTTTTATAACCTACAAAGTAGACCATAATCCATTTAGATATTTCTTCTACTAGTGCTACTACTAAGAAAGCATAAGCAAGTACTTCGAAGAATTTCATATCTGTTGTGGCTATTTTAGCACCTGGTATTACTGATTCTATTGAATAAGTTAGTGCTAAAGATACAAAGCAGGAGCATACTCCTAATAAGAATAATTTAATTAATAGTTTAACTGGTTCTTTGTTTTTATCTTTACTATAGATATATAAACATATGATAATAACTGGTAATAAAGCAAGGAACATCAATATACTTATACTACTCATCAAATCACTCCTATTCTTTTATATTATAGCAATTTATTTTTTATTATGAAATATTTAATTATTTTTTTTAATAAAGTTGTTGACAATTATTTTTAATTTATGTAAAATATATTTTGTCAATTAGATTTATGGGGCATTAGCTCAGCTGGGAGAGCGCCACGTTTGCACCGTGGAGGTCAGCGGTTCGATCCCGCTATGCTCCACCATATGATAATTAAAAGAACTTAAAATAAGTTCTTTTTTTGTTTACTTATATAAGATAAAAAAAGATGAGCATTGCTCATCAATAGTATCTATTTATTTTAAATTTTTAAGATATAATTAGTAAATACTTATAAACTATGATTTACTTTTATAAGTGTATGTTCCAGCTTTAATATGAACAGCTCCATATCCATCTATATCTAAAATTTTACTATTAGCATCAATTTTATTAACATCTTCTACAATGACATTTACTCCATCATTTGTTAAATCTATTGTTGCTTTTCTCATATATTTTTCATCTTCTGTATGCTTATCATCATAGTTTTTATCATCATAACCTTGAAAAAAGAAGATTCCTTTTCCATCTTTAAATGGAACTTTTGCATCATCTATGCTTATCAATCTATATAAGGACCATGTAAATGTAATTTCATTATCAGTTATATTTTTAATAGTTATTTCATCTTGTGTTTCATTATCATGCCATGTTCCTATATAATTAGAGTAATTCTTTTTCCCTTCTACTTGATTATCTTTTTGTTCTTTAGAATCATTTTTTTCTGTTTTAGAATTAGTATTTTTTTCTTTTGTAGTAGCATTTAAATTGCTTTCTGATTTAAATTCTAATTTTTCAGTTGCAAATAAAACACATAATACTGATAAGATAATAATTATAATTCCCATTAAAACGATAATGATTCTATTACTGCTTTTCTTTTTCATATTCTTACCTCCTACTTAGTATGATTTTAACATGTTTTTGCTAAAGATTATAAAAAATATAATATATTTATACTATTTAGATAGTTATTTTACTTTTACTTCACAGTTAATATATGATAATTTAGAAAACTTGAAATTAATTCTTTTTTTGCTATAATTTTTATAGGTGATAATATGAAGAAAAATCTTTTAACTAATATTATTAAAGTATTAATAATAATATCTATTGTTGGAATTATTGCTTTAGGTATTTATTTATTATCTACTAAGGAATTATATGCATGTATTCAAAAAGAAAACTCTAGTTGGGTAAATATTAATACTAATTATCACTGTAATATGAGTCATGAAGATGTAATGTCTAAATTTGAATTAGCTAAAGTACTTCAAATAGTTTTTAATTATGTTTCTTGTGGTATTATGTTTACTTCATTTACTGCTTTATTACTTTCACTTTTTAATAAAAATAAAAAGAAACAATTTATTATTGTCTCTTTAATAGTTTGTATAATTAGTTTTTTAATATTCTTTTTATTTCCATCATTAGTAATGCCAATAAGTATCAATTGATACTTATTTTTTTATACTCGTTTGGAGATAAAGTAATAATAATATAAAGTATTTCTCCATATAAGATGTTTAGTAACAAAGTATGTATTATTTTAGATAATACTTCTAATATTCTTATATCTGTTAATCTAAATATAAAAAATATAGAAGCATTTAATAGTTCATATGAAGTAATTATTATTAATATAAATACTATTAGTTTGAAGTAATCTATATTTATATATTTATGTAATCTAATTGATAATAATCCTATTAGTAAGAATAATACTCCATTTACAAATAATAAATTAGTATATGCTAAATCATAGATAATACCTATTATAAATAATATTATTAGGTATTTTTTTTCATGTTTTCTAAATAATGGATAAACAATAGATATAGATACTACTGTAAGTAATGGTGTAAAGAATGATAGTGATCCAACATAGGGAAAGAAATTTGAAAGTAATCCATCTAATAGTAAAGATACAATTATTATAATAGTTCCTAGTATCATTTTTTAGCTCCTAGTATTGTTACATAATGAATCTTATTAAAATCTTGCTCTGTCTTTACATATAGAGTTTTACTTAAATTATATTTATCACTTTGTATCTTTTCTACTTTTCCTACATATATACCTGCTGGTGTTACACCGCCTAGTCCTGATGTTTTTACTAAATCTCCTACATTTACTTGAGTAGTTTTATCTATTCCAGTAATTTTAATTAGACCATCTTCATAACCATTTAAGATGGCATAACTATCTACTCCATTGGTTGTGATAGCAACACTAGTTTTATAATTTAAGTCATCACTTGTTATTAATTTTATTTCAGAAGATAAGCTTGTTACTTTTGTTACTTTTCCTAATAATCCTTTATCAGTAACTGCAATCATATCTTTTTTAATACCACTGCTCTTACCTTTATCAATAGTTATAGTATTATACCAATATGATTTATTTCTACTTAATATAGTGGCATTTATAGGGGTATATTCAGTTATTGTTCTATTTAGTTGTAATTGAGCCTTTAGCTCCTCTATGTCTTTTTCTAAAGCTTCATTTTTGTTTTTTATTATTAAATAGCTTTTTGATTGATCAACTGGTTTTGTAGTAAATGGTAAATTAATAGTCTTTTGGATTAATATAGTTGCATCTTTAAAGAAGCTTTCTGTTTTGAATGTTAATCTATTTAGTACAGAAAATACTACTAATATTATTAATATAATAGATATTATTATAATAGTTATTTTCTTTTTATTATTTTTCTTTTTCATAGAATCACCAATATTTATTTTATCATAAATTAAGAAAAGTTATTACTGTTTTCATAAAAACTATAGTAGTTATCATTACCTATTATTATATGGTCTATTACTGGTATACCTTGTAGTTTTCCTGTTGAGATTAAAGAATTTGTTAAATTTATATCGGCTTCTGAGGGAGTTACATTACCTGTGGGGTGGTTATGAAGGCATACTATGTATGAAGCACTTACTAGATATGCTTCTTTAAATATTTCTCTTAGATGGATTACACTACGATTTAGAGTTCCTATGAATAATAATTTTTTAGAGATTAGAATATTGTTATTATTGAAGTAGAGACAATAAAAATACTCTTGTTTTTTATTATAGAAAAGGTATTTAGTTGCTTCAAATATTTCTTTACTTCCAGTTAGTTTTAATTCATTAGATTTAGGTTTTAATATTATTCTTTTTCCTAATTCTATAGTTGCGATTAATTCTATAGCTTTAGTCTCTCCTATTCCTTTTATTTTACATAATGTATTTAATTCTACTTCTTCTAATTTGTTAATAGGATATTCTTTTAATAATTCAAGAGATAATTCTAAAACATTTTTATTTTTAGTACCAGTTTTTAGAATAATTGCTAGTAATTCTTGATCTGTTAAGTTTTCTACTCCTACTTCTTTTAATCTTTCTCTTGGTCTTAGATTATTAGGAATACTTTTTATTTTATACATATTATCACCTATTATATTATTCGTAATAGTTTATTAATAATAACAAAAAAAGCACTATTTAGTGCTTTTCTTTTTAGTGTTTTTTAATTCTTTATATGTTACAAAGGCTATTATTCCTAATCCACATATTAGTAGATATAACCAGAATGGCAATTGAGTCCATAATCCTTTTAATTGATAAATAATATTTAATATTGTTATTACTAATCCTACCCAGAATAGTGAATTATAGTCTTTATATAAGAAACTTAATGATATTAGAGATATTCCTATTACTCCTAAATATATTCCAATTATGATATTAGGTATAAAGAATATTGGTAGTACTATTAGTGATATACCCATAATTGCGATAATATTTTTAGCTTCTTTTGGTGTTACTACATAGAATAAGAATAAATATAAGCAATAGAATTCTAATACTGAAATCATTATCTTAGAATATATTATATCTGTTTGACAAATAGTAAATAGACTATATAGTGGAACTATTATTGCAAAATAATTAATCATACGTAGTTGTTTATTATTAAATAGTACTACTAATAGCATAGCAAATATCCATAATACTACTATTGTATTTATTATAGGAGAAGTTCCTAATACTTTAGATGATACAAATAATGCTTCTATTATAAATAATAAGACAATATATAACCAATTTCTTATGACATTACTTCTTTTATTATAGAATACTACTAAATAGATTGTTGGTACTAAAAGAAGTATATTACTAACAGGATCAGCATCTATTAGATTACATAATGCGGTAAATATAATAGTACTTACTGTAAAGACAAAGTATTCTATTCTATGAACATTATATCTTATTGAGAAATGAATTATTCCATAGACTAGTGCTAGTATAGCTGCAAATTGAATAAATGTAATTGGTAGTACTGTACAATTAATTAAATATAATGTACTCATTACAAAGTATAATACTGAGATTGGTTGCATATATAATTCTAGTTTACCAGAATTATCTTTAAAGTAATTTATTCCACATACTAAGTTATATAATAAATATATGATTGCAACTATTAGAGCTGTATATGGATTAGATATTATAGCAATTATAAATAAGATAAAGGCTAGAATAGCATTCATAATAGATGTAGTGATTCTACTAGCTTTTGAATCATCTAATAGTTTTAATCTATTAATTATTGATATTAATGAAGTAAATGATATTACTAATGCTTCTCTATATGGAATACTATAACTATATATTGTATATAAGATTATTAAGAATATTAACATATATGGTATTACTTTATCTGCAAAATTACCTTTTTTAGCTACTATTATTAAGGATACTGAATTTAATGCAGCATAGCTTAATAGAACTAAGTTATTTACTTCTCCTACTAAGGCAATTATACATATTGGTAATAAGTAAATCATTACTTTAGAGAACTTAGTGATTGGTTTTTCTTTATCAAAGATAAATAGCATGGTAGTGAAGAATAAGATATAAGCTATTACAAATAAGCTTGATACAAAGTCTCCAAATATAGATGAAGCAAAATCAACTGCTGCAAAAAGTGTAATATATGTAGTATATCTAAAGAAGTTATTATCAAACTTGTGAGCTGTAAGTGCTGAAATGATTGCTGCTACTAAGAATGTTATTGATAGGGCTATATCACTACCTTCTCCACTATATGTTAGATAATTATTTATTACTCCATAATAGAATAGTCCTATTGTTGCAACTATAAAAAATGACATACTAAGTAGCCAATACATCTTAGTTGTATTTTTTATTTTTATTCTTTTTTCTGAGAAGATAGATAATCCTAAGAATAAGATAGCTAAGGCTAATAATACTATTAGTTTTACTTGATTAGTTATTATTTCCCAAGATGTTGTAGCAAATAAAATACCAGCAATAAATACCATAGCTACTCCTAGTTTTAATAAGATATCTATTTTTCTTGCTTCTTTATCTACTTTTTCTTTTTTCTTTGGTGGGGCTTTTATACCATTTCTTTTCATATTTTCTAATTGATCATAAGCTATTACTGTGAATACTCCACTTATAACATTAGTAAAACATAATAATATACCTACTATTAGTAGTGGTACTCTATGCTTATACATTTCATTTAACGATCTTGTCCCAACAAATAATAAATATAATCCTATTAGTACGAATATAACTAATATTACTGGTAGTGATATAAATAATAAACTACCTAGTATAGTTATAATTCCTGCTACTTTTAGATATGTTGTTACTTTATCCATATAGACACCTCTCTATTCTCTTTAATTATAAGTTTTTTTTAATATTTTGTCTACAAATAAAAAAGCAATTACTTGCTTTCCTTTTCTTTTATTTTTAATTTAGTAGACATATTATAAGCAAATTCTTCCCAATTAGTTCGATCAGGAATACCTTTTGCAATTATTTGAATAGTATCATGATTCTGAACTTTGTAATTAAATGGTACTTCTTTTCCATTTACTAGTGCTCCTGTCATATGTTCTGCTAAATCAGGATTTACTTCAAATGCAAAGTCTATAATAGTTGAACCTTTTGGTAATTCTATTATTTCTCCGCTTTCTGTATATGGATAGACATGATCTATTAATACTTCTTCTTTGATAGCATCATAGAAAGTTCTATTATCTTCAGTATGTTGATCTATCTCAAATAGTTTTTTAGCAAAACCACTTCTTTTTCTTATTTCTTCTTGGGTTTCTTCGATTGTTTTACCATTTGGTATATTCCAGAATCCACTTACTCCATAAGCGGCAATATGATCCATTTCTTTTGTTCTAATCTTAGCTTTTATTATTTTATCATCATAAGATACTGTTGTATGAAGTGATTGATAAAAATTAGTTTTAGGATTATATATATAATCTTTAAATCTACTATTTATTGGTGGATACATAGAATGAATACTACATAATGTTAAATAACAATTATCGATTGTATCTACTATAACTTTTAAATAATATAAGTCATAGATATTTTCCATTTTATATCCTTTTAATAGTTTTTTATATGTATCGTAAATATTTCTAGTTCTATATTTAATATGATGAGGAATATTCTTATTATTTAATATTTCATCTATCATAGAAGACATTTCTCTAATCTTTGGACCAAACTCTTGATATAGTTTTAGTTTTTGCTCTTCTATTTTTTTATATTCATCTGGTTCTAAGTACATTAGAGATAAATCTTCTAATTCATTTTTTAGAGTATGAGCACCAATTGAAATTGCTAGAGGTACAAATAATTGAAGAGTTTCTTCGGCATTTTCTATTTGTTTTTCTCTCCTTTTGAATTCTAGAGTATTCATATTATGAAGTCTATCGGCTAATTTAATAATTATAATTCTAACGTCTTTATTAAGTCCATTTATTATTTTTCTAGTATTAGCAAGGTTTTGATTTTCTTTATTGGAAAAGTTAAGTCGTGATATTTTAGTTACTCCATCTACTAGCATAGCTGTATCTTGATTAATGAAAGTACTAATATCAAATAGTGAAATATTAGTATCTTCTACAACATCATGAAGAAGTGCAGCACTTAGTGTATTAGCATCATATATTTCCATATCTAGTAAGTTTTTACAGACATTTAATGGATGAGTAATATATGGTTCTCCACTTTCTCTATAGATTCCATCATGAGCTACACTTGCTAAAGTATAGGCATTTGTTATTTGAGGTATAATATCTTGCTTCCCTTTTTCTTCTAATCTTTTGGTAATATCATCAATACTAATCATACTCTACTCCTTACTAATAAAAAAAGGCCACATTAAAAATATTGGGCCTTTCTACTCTTGATTATGGTTTGCCATGAATGCATATATAAAATCTTAAACATTAGGCATCACCTCATAAAAATAAGATTAGATTAATTATACTATTTTAAAATTAGTTGTCAACACCTAAAATATATTTTTTTTCTTTAACACTCGATAGAAAAGAAATTACTTGCCATGTATAGATATGCATATAAATCTCCTGTTTCTTCATTCTTAATCCATTCAATATTATCTCTATGAAAAAAATCTTTTTTACTATCTACTTTCGACATATCAGAAAGTTTTCTTAGATTAGGGTTCCATTCATCTTCTGATTTATCATAAACTAAAACTTTAACTTTTATAAATTTATGAAGATAGCCTTTTGAATTAACTCCATCATCGTCTTTACTTCTATAGCATGTAATTTTTTTATCTTTACTTCTTGATGTTATTATTTTAACACCACTAGGTACATTTAATTCTTTGACTGTATCACATATTATTTGAACTTTCCATTTCTTATTATCACTAAATTCTATTTCTGGATGATGATTTTGTCCTTTTGCAACATAATAAATAGCTGAAGAACATGTACCATATTTCATAGTCACTTCACTGTCATCATCACCTTGTCCGCACCATTGACCATATATTTTTCCCCAATCTGGCTCTACTCTCATATATATAAAATCATCATTTTCTGGGAATTCTTTTTTGCCACACATTGTGTTTGGATCTACATAAACATTATAGTCACATGATTTAGTATTTCCAACCTTATCTTTTATTGTTATTGAATCTGTAGCTTTATATTCTTTATATTCTTTTTCATATGAATCTTTTTCACATCCACTATCTGAATCACTGCAAGCTTGTTTTATTGTTCTTGCTTTATATGTCCATGTTGTACTTGCACCAGTTGCTGCTCCACATGTTGGAGCAGTTTTGTCTACATAAACGTCATAGTCACATTTATTCGTATTTCCAGCATTATCAGATATAGTTACTGTGTCTGTCTTTTTAGTAGATGAATATATAGTATCGTATGATGTTTTTTGACACCCACTATCTGAATCACTACAAGCTTGTTTTATTGTTCTTTCACTTGCTGTCCATTTATTACTTGCTCCTGAAGCGGTTCCACATGTTGGAGCAGTTTTATCTACATAGACATTAGGCTGGCAGGTGGTTGTATTTCCAACATTATCTTTAATGTTAATTGCTCCAACTTTTGTTGTTGTAGTGAATTCATTATTATATGAGTTTTTCTCACATCCACTTCCACTTGTCTCAGTACATGCTTGTTTTATGGTTCTATTTGAATTTGTCCATGTTGTACTTGCACCTTCAGCGGTTCCGCAAGAAGGTGCTGTTCTATCTAGTTTAACTTTATATGTTACTTTTCCTGAACAGTTGTTTACTGAGTCACATGCCCAAAATCTTACTGTTGAAGTTCCTTCCGCATTTACATTTCGATGACTTGATACTGTATCTTTTGTATTTGTAGTTGTTCCTTCGGCACTATAATGATATGTTACAGAACTATATGTAT
>CAMOYT010000029.1 GCA_946630315.1 uncultured Bacillota bacterium
AGAGTTATTCTTTAATAAATTAGAAGAATATATTAAGTGTATTAGTAGTACTTATAATAAAGAAATTGATAGAAATGAATTAAAGATTATTATTACTTATTTGTTTAGTAATGCTACTGTTGAAGATTTTATTAATCCTATTCTATATATGGATAGATTAATTAAATTTATTAATGATAATACTTTTGATTCATTTAAGACTTCTGTTAAATTAGGTAATATATTTAATGAATGTAATTTAGATATTGAAGAGAAGAGTCAAAGTGTTAAGATGGAGACTACTAAGAAGATGAGTTTTAATATTAATAATGGAGAGTATTTTTATTCTTTACCTGATATTACTTATGGAATAAGAGAAAATAGTATTGGAGAAAAAGAGTGTTACATTTATAGTATTATTAATCCTAAGGAAAAGAAGAAAGAAGAGAGTATAGAAGAAGTTAAATTTAAGAAAAAGATACATAGATTATTATTTAAGGTAGATGAGGGAATAGATGAAAAGCGAGGAGAAGAAGAGTATCCTTCTACAATAAAGGATGTTTCTGCTTCTGCAGTTATCAGTTTGTTGATATTTATGGAGTTACTTGAAAAGAAGAATATTAATATTGTTAAAGCTGTTCCATATTTACCTATTAGATATTCTACTAGAAGGCTTGCTGCTTTAGGTAGTGATAGAGAAGAAGCGTTGCTTGCTAGAAATAATAAGTTGCAAGGTAATATTACTAATAAATTTTTATTAACATTTGAGCGAGTTGCTAAACATAGAAGTGGTATGGAAATAGTTACTTATCCATACCAAGTAGATGAGTTTTTAACAGTTATTGTGGATAAAGGTAAAATTCTAAATAATAAATTACTTAGTGAAGTGGAAAATGCTGCTACAAAATAAAAAGAAGTCTTAGACTTCTTTTGCTTTTATATAATCATTTTGAATGTTTAGAGTTATTATTTTATTTTGAGTAGTTATTTTTAAGTTTTCTTCTGGATTTAGGAAACTAAAAACATGTTCGACATATTCTGGATCTCCTACACCTAAATAGCTTCTATAATTCATCCATTCATTATTTGTTGGATCATTTATCATGCTATCTATTGATATGTTTTCTAAGTCACTACACATATGTAGAACATCACTTATATTTCCTGGTCCAAAGTTATATGTTTGAAGAGCTAATGGAATATTGTAATTCTTTTCTTTTAAACAATTTTGAAGAATCATAGTACCTATTTGAATATTTGCTTCTAAGTCATTTAAATTTTCTTCTGTAACACTTATACTATCATAATCATTTGTTTCTACATTATAGGCAGTTATTGTTGTTCCAAGATGAGCACTTCTTTCTATTTGCATTATGCCACATGCTGGTCCGTTATTTAGGTTCGAATAATGGTCTCCATTACTTTCTTGGGAAGCTAGTGCAATTAAAAGATTAGGATCTATTCCATAGCGATTACCATATTCAACAAATAAGTCTTCATATCTTTTGGCATTTATAACATTTTCTTCATGAGATCTATCTTTATATGAGAAATGAAAAGTATTAGCATTTTCTTTTAACATTTCATCGATATTTTTTTGATAAGTAATATCGTTTCTTGAGATATATTCTTCATCTATTTCTTGAGTAATAGCTGGTTCATTATCTATTATTACTTCTTCATTGTTATTACTTAGTGCTCCTGCTACACCTCCAGCAATAGAAATACTTAATATTATAGCAGTTGCTTTAGGATAGGCTTTAGCAAGTACAAATGGTACTTTAGGTAGGTTATGTATTATTACTTTTCTCTTTTTCTTTTTTTGATATTTATTATAATCTTCTATTATTTTTCTTACTTTTATAGTAACTAATCCTTGTTCATCTACATTTACATGGTATTTATTACATAATTCAATAATTTTATTTATATTATTTACATTAGTTACTTTTCTTACTTTGTTATCTTCATGGATTAAGCATGTTTCTTTATTATCTTTATCATAGAAGAATTCTATATAGTATCTATACATTTAAATCACCTATCTTAATAATAATTTAACATAATTTATAACTATATTCAATTTGTTCTTTTTTTGAGTAATAAAAAATGTTATAATGTAGAATGAATAGAGAGGTAGAAGAAGATGGCAAAAAAGACGAGTAAACCTTATAATAATAGAACTAATTCTTATACTAGAAATAATAGTACTAAAAAGACTGCAACTAAGAAGAGTGCTACAACTAAGAAAAGAGATATAAAAAGTGAAAAATTAAAAGAAATTGAGGAATTAGAAAAAAAATTAGAAGCTACAACTAGAATTCGTGTAGATAAAGAGAGAATTGAAGATACTGATAGCTTAGATACAAGTTTTTTAGAGGGTAGAAGTAGTAGAAGTAAAAAGAATAAAAATATATTAAAAGAAGAGATTGTTAAAGATGATTTTGAGGTTGAGGCTGAAGAAGATTCTTTTGATATACCTTTTAGTGATATTAACTTAGAAGAGACTAAAGAAATTAAGAAGGTAGAAAAAGAAAAGAAACCTAAAAGTAAAAAGAAAAAAAATAATAAAGAAATGCCTGACTTTTTATTAGATGATTTTAAAGGTACTAAGAGAAAGTTAGATAGTGATAATGAAGTTGGACCTAAAGTAGTAGATAAGAAAGAGAAGAAGAATGTATTTGGAATTATTCTTATGATTATTATTACTATATTTATTGTTGCTTTATGTGTTATGGGTCTAATTGCATTACATCATGTTTTAACTACTAAGCCACAAGTTAAATATAAGACTAAAGAAGTTGTTAAGACTAAGATGGATGATAATTATGTATTTGTTGGAGATTCTATTACTGATTTTTATGATTTAGATAAGTATTATCCAGATATGCATACTGTTAATAGTGGTATTAATGGTAATAGAATTAGTGCAATACTTAATGATATGAATGGTAGAATATATCAATATAATCCTTCTAAAGTATTCTTATTAATTGGAGTTAATGATATTTTAGATGAGAGAGATGCTAGTGAAATAGCTAATGATATTAAAGAGATTATTGATGGTATACAAGATAATAGACCATATGCTGAAATTTATGTTGAGAGTCTTTATCCTATTAATGATACTGATGATGAAAAAATAGACTTAGAAATGGTTAATGTACTTAGAAATAATGAAAAAATTAAAAATATTAATAAAGAGATAAAGAAAGTTTGTAAAGAAAAGAAAGTTACTTATATTGATATGTATTCTAAATTAGTAGATGATAATGATAAATTAAATATTGATTATACTACTGAGGGATTGCATTTAAATAATGAAGGTTATAAAGTAGTAACTGAAGAAATAATGAAATATATTAAGAAATAGGATGAGGTATATGAAAGATAAGATTAATAATAAAACAAAACTTATTATATTAATTGTATTATTAGCTGTTCTTATCTTTTTTTATATTGGTTTAATAATATTTAATTATAGTAGTTTAAAGAAATATGATACTGTAGTATATCCTAATATATCATTAGATGGTTTTGATATGTCTGGTTATAGTTTTGATAGAGTTAAGAATAAGATTAGTTTTTATGAGGACTATATTTTAGATAAGAAAGTTACTTTTAAAGTAAATGGTAAAGAATATAAGTATTCTTATAAAGATTTGGGATTAACTATAGATATGGATTCTACTATTAATGAGATTATTAAATGTCAAAGTAAATTAAGTTATCCTGATAAACTTAAACTATCCAATGGTAATAAGAGTATTGATTTAGGAATAGTTTATTCATATGATGAAATTAAGAGTAGAAGTTTTTTAAATACTTTACAAGGTACTACTAAGGTTGATGTTGTTAATGGATATTTTGATACTAGTAATGGTGTTAAATATGTAGATGGGGTAGATGGATACTTATTAAATGTTGATAAGAGTTTAAAGAAAGTTAAAAAGGCTTATCAAGAAGGTATTAGTGAAGATACTATTATTGAGTTAGTTGGAGATAATGTTAAACATTATGGTAATGATAGTTATAAGACTATTGATACTATGACTAGTTCTTTTAGTACGCCTTTTATGCCTAATACTTATCTTAGAAATATTAATTTAAATAATGCTTTATCTTTAATAAATGGTACTGTAGTAGAACCAGGTGAAGTATTTAGTTATTGTAATAAAGCTGGTCCATTTAATAGAAGTGGTTATGTATTCTATTATGAGTTTGTAGGTAATGGTGTATGTCAGATTGCTACTACTACATATAATACAGCATTACTTGGTGGACTTGAAATTGTTAAGAGATATCCTCATGATAAGAAGAGTTTATATGTAGATGGTGGATTAGATGCTACTGTTGCTTCATATTCTAGTGGTTGGTGTGTTGATATGCAATGGAAAAATACTTATAAGTATCCAATATATATAAAGGCATATTCTAGTGGAGCTAGAGCTTATGTAGAATTCTGGAGTAATAGTAATGCAAAAGAGGGTAAGACTTATACTACTGAATCTGTCAAGATTGGAGCTAGGGGTTATACTACATATCTACATACATTTAAAGATGGTAAAGAAATAGCTAAAGATAAAATTGCAACTACTTGGTATCCTAAAGAGTAAGAGGTGATTTGATGAATAATGATGATGAATTAACAATTTATTGTGCAAGATGTGGAGCTGAAATGAAACAAAGTTCTAGATATTGTAT
This sequence comes from uncultured Bacillota bacterium, assembly GCA_946630315.1. Lineage (GTDB taxonomy): Bacteria > Bacillota_I > Bacilli_A > RF39 > UBA660 > UBA3789. Next base: position 4,684 of record CAMOYT010000029.1, read on the forward strand.
GAAGTGTGGTAATTTGAATTATGATCATCCTGATAATGCTAAATATAAAAAACTAGAAAAACATAGTGGTAGTGGAAAGTATGTAGTTGGTTCTAAGATGAAAATAGAAAGTGAACCTAATGGTAGTGTTGTTGTTGGAAATAATATGGGTGGCAAGAGTTTATGCTTCTGGGTAAATATGTTTGCTTTTTTAGGAGTAATGCTTGTTACTATTTTACTTGCTTTATTTAGATATTCTCATAACTTACTATTGGTTGTTTATTCAGTTTATCCAAATATATGGTTATGTGTTTCTATTTTCTTTGTGTTCTTTTATGGACTTGAACTAATGTATATGAAAGCAAATAAACCTTGGTATTTTGCTTTTATTCCAATATATAATTTAGTAGTACTTGCTGAAATGGCATTTGATAAAAAGATTTGGGCATTACTTTATTTAGTTCCCTTTGGTCCACTTATAATTAATTATAAGCTTGGTGAGAAATTTGGAAATCGTGGTATTTTAACACTATTATTTGGAGTAATTGACTATTTAGTAATTGGTTATTCTTCTTCTGTACTATACGATGGCTATAGATATGTTGAAAGTAGTGATGATAATGCTGTTGAAAAAGATTATGGTAAAAAGAGTATAATGAGAAAACTAATAGCTTTTGTTTTTATAGCATCTATTGCTATGTTTATAGCATCACATTTTACAGCATTTATGAGAGGTGCTGATACTGTTAAAATGCAAGTGTTTGCTAAACAAGCTAGTATGTTGATATCTAAAACTAGAAAAGCTGTAGATGAAGGAGAATATACATGTGATTCAAGTAATCATAATGATGTAATGTACTTTATTTATGAAGATGTAAAAGAAGATACAGGAATAGGTAATCATGATATGTTTGGTTATGTTAAAGTAGCTATTAATGGAACTGAAAAAACTTACTCAGTTTATTTAACTGATTCTAATAATGAATATACTTTATATGAAACTTTAGAAGATGAAATAGATGTAGAAAAAGTTGAACAAGTAGCAGGAGGAGAGAATAGACCTTCTTCTGGATTAGTATGTTCATTAGATTAAAAGTTGATATTTTAAAAAAAGTGTTATATAATTAAACAAATCGGTTATTAGAGACAATAATAAGTAATTTTAATTATAGAGAATTCGTGGTTGGTGTAAACGATATTAAAAACTTATTTATCTACTCTATAGAGAAATTAATCATTTCCGGTGATGAGCCGTTATCTAATTAAGTATAATTAAGGATGGTACCGCGATCTTGCTCCTTTGCAAGGTCGCTTTTTATTTTTTAGGAGGTTTTATTATGATAGATATGCATTATGATTTATTATCTGTTATATATCAATGTTATTTGCGTATGGATTATTCTTATTTAGAAGAGTGGTTAGCAAATTATAATAGTGATAATGTCTCGGGTGTTATAGCTAATCTTTATTTTATGAATAAAGATGAGATGATTGAAGAATTTGGTGAATCATTAACAGAAATTAATGTTTATGATATGTTTAAGAAAGCAACTGAGGTATTTAAGGAGTATGCATCGGGATTAGATGTAATATTTAGTATTGAAGGTTGTGACTATATTAAGGATGTTAATGAATTAGAAGGATTATATGAACTAGGTCTTAGAAATATATTACTTGTATGGAATAATCCTAATAAGTATGGTTCAGGTAATCGTGGAAGCTATGGCTTAACTGATGAAGGCAAAGAGTTTTTAAGAAAAGCTATTGATTTAGGTATTTCTATTGATTTAAGTCATATGAATGAAAAGACTTTTAAAGATACTATTGAGTTAATAAAAGAAGAAAAAGAAGCTGGAAAAAGTGTTAAAGTACTAGCAAGTCACTCAAATAGTTATAGTGTTTGTCCGCATCTTAGAAATTTAGACGATGATGAATTAAGAGCTTTAAAAGAGTTAGATGGAATAGTTGGAGTAGTAGAATATTCAGAGTTTGTACTTGATAATACAGCTAGTGATGAGAAATTAAGAGAAGCATATCTTAAGAATGTACGTCATATTGTTGATATTATGGGTATAGATAATGTTGGGGTTGCTAGCGATGATATGACTTTTGATAATTATTTCTTTAGTGGACTTGGTGGAAAAATGGTATTTGATTATAAAACTATTAAAAGTGATTTAGTTGAATTATTAAGTACTGAGTTTAATGAAGAAGAGATAGAAAAGATTTTATATAAGAATGTATATAATAAGTTATTTAAGGAGGAAGTAAAATGATAGATATAAAATTAATTAGAGAGAACAGAGATTTAGTAAAGGAAAATATTAAGAAAAAGTTTCAAGATGAGAAATTACCATTAGTAGATGAAGTTTATGAATTAGATAAAAAGGTACGTGAAGTACAAGTTAAAATGGATTCTATGAAAGCTGATAAGAATAAGCTAAGTGGTGAAATTGGTAAGCTTATGAAGGATGGTAAAAAGGATGAAGCTGAAAAAGTAAAAGAGGAAATTGCTAAAAATGGTGAAGAAATCAAAGCATTAGAAGAAGAAATGGTTGATTTACAAGCTAAAATTAAAGATATTATGATGGTTATTCCACAAATTATAGATGATTCTGTACCTATTGGTAAGGATGATACTGAGAATGTTGAAGTACAAAGATTTGGAGACCCAGTTGTTCCTGATTATGAAATTCCATATCATGCTGATATTATTGAAAGAGTTGGAGGAATGGATAAAGAAGCTGCTGGTAGAACTAGTGGACAAGGTTTCTATTTCTTACTTGGTGATATAGCAAGACTTCATGAAGCAATGATTGCTTATGCTAGAGATTATATGATAGATGCTGGATTTACTTATGCAATTCCACCATTTATGATTCATAGTGATGTTGTAACTGGTGTTATGTCTTTCCCTGAAATGGAAGCAATGATGTATAAGATTGAAGGAGAAGATTTATATTTAATAGGTACTTCTGAGCACTCTATGATTGGTAAATTTAAAGATCAAATTATTAAAGATAGTGAATTACCAATTCATATGACTAGTTATTCACCTTGCTTTAGAAAAGAAGGAGGTTCTCATGGTCTAGAAGAGAGAGGTCTTTATAGAGTTCACCAATTTGAAAAACAAGAAATGATAGTTATATGTGAACCTGAAGATTCTATGGAATGGTATGAAAAGATGTGGAAACTTACTGTAGATTTATTTAGAAATATGGATATTCCAGTAAGACAATTAGAATGTTGTAGTGGAGATTTAGCTGATTTAAAAGTTAAATCATGTGATGTAGAAGCTTGGAGCCCAAGACAACAAAAATATTTTGAAGTTGGAAGTTGTTCTACTTTAGGAGATGCTCAAGCAAGAAGATTAGGTATCCGTAAAAAAGGAGAAAAAGGAACTTATTATTTACATACACTAAATAATACTGTTGTTGCTACTCCTCGTGGATTAATAGCTTTAATTGAAAATAATTATCAAGAAGATGGTTCAATTAAAATACCTAAAGCATTACAACCATATATGGGAGGTAAAGAAAAGATTATGCCTGTAAAATAGGTATAATTCTTTTTTTATTTTAAGTTATTATGATATAATGAAAATAGTAGGATGTGATACTATGGACGATTTATATGATGAAGTAAATAATGATGGTGAAGACTTCGAAGAATTTGCTGGACTTGGAGAATTAAGTGCTGATGAAGTTAATAAATCATTTATGAATAATGACGTTAGTGATAATGAAACTGAGTCTATTGTTCCAGATGTACCAGCTGAGGATAATTACAAGCCAGTTAGTTTTGATGCGGAAAAAGTAGTAGAAGAAAGCTCTTCTGTTTCTAATAATGTATCAGAAGATGCTTTTAAGGTTGAGAATGAAGATGAGAATATATCTTTACCAGAGATGGTAGATGAAAAAGTTTCAGAAGAAGCAACTGAAGAGGAAAGTTATCGTGATGTTAATGATATTATGAGTGAAGCTGTTACTGTTAAGAGTGATAATGATATTAGTGGTGGAGCAAGTGATGAAGATAAGAATAAACTAAGTGAAATGGCTTATGAAGAAGTCATGCAAGAGATTAATGGTACACCAGTTGCTCAAGGTAAGACTGATTATAAGTGCCCTAATTGTTTAACTATTTATGCTGGAGGAGAAAAATGTCCATTTTGTGGAAATGTTGGAAATGAAATTAAGAAAGATCCAGAAGCAAGAACAGCTGATTTAATGATTCAGTTTAAGATTACTAAGAAGGAAGCAATTAAATTATTTAATAAAGAAAATAGATTTAGATTACTTACTCCTTTTGGATTTAAGAAAAATATAAAAAAGGGATTAGTAGGTATGTATTTACCATATTATTTAGTTGATGCTAACTCTAGTGGAGCAGTACTTTATAAAGCTCGTGATATTAAGAGAACTGAAGATGATAAGTATCAATATAAAGAAAGAAAAAATTATATGGTTAAATTAAGCGGTAATTTTGATTTTAATAAGATGCTATTTGATGTTGCTTCTAAGTTTCCAGATAAATTAAATGATTATATTTTTCCATATAATTTAGAAGAAGTAATTGCTTATGATGAGAATATTATTGATGATGAGTATTATATTGTTAGATGTAATATTGAAGATGAAGAGATGGGTAATAAAATAAAGAATAAAGTACTTAGTTCTTCTGTTCAAGAACTTAATAAGAGTGTTAGACATGATAAGATGAAGGTTGAAAATAATGCTTTAAATGTTAAAGTAAAAGACTTTAAGTATGTTATGTTACCAATATATCTTTCTATGGTTACTTATAAGGGTAAAAAATATGTTTTCTGTGTTAACGGAAGTACAGGTAAATATATTAGTAGAGTTCCATTAGATAGTACTAAAGTTATATTTGTTGGAGTTGTTATACTTCTAGTTATATTCTTTATAGCTTTAGGAATATCTATATTAATTTAGGAGGTTAGGATGAAAAAGATATTTAAGATTACATTTATATTTGTTATTAGTTTAGTTTTTATTAATACTTATGCATCTACTAAGACTTTTACTAGAACAGCGGATAAACCTTTAGTACCTAGTGGTATTACAGTAGATAGTACTAATAAGGAAGCTATTCTTTCTACACCTGCTGTTGATGCATCAGAAAAAGTATATGATTTTGCTGAATTATTAAGTGAAGAAGAAGAAAATAAGTTAGTTAAGAAAATTAATGAGTATATTGATAATACTGGATATGACTTAGTATTTTTAACTGTTAAAGATTTAGGAAAAAAAGATGCTACTAACTATATGTATAATTTTTATGATTATAATGATTTTAAAAAGAATGGTACATTATTTTTAGTTAATCCGACTTCTAATGGTATTGCTACTTATATGATTACAGCTGGGGAAGAGGCTGCTAATTTATACACACAAGATAGAATACAAAAGACTTTGAAACATTTATATCCTGCTTTTAAGGGTGGAGATACTTATAAAGGTGCTGAAGTATATGTAAAAATATGCGCTGGTTTTTATAATATAAATAGAGATAAGAATGCTAGAATTGATGCATCTGGTAATGTAGTTAAGACTATTCCATGGATAGAAATTGTTATTATTGCTTTTGCTAGTACATTTATTATTATGTTTATATTGATTAAAAAGAATAAGAATACTTTGGTAACACCAGAGAGAGTTAATTATTTAAATACTAACAGTATGGTTATTAATAGAGATAGTGATATGCTTATAGATAAGGATATTTCTAAGGAATTTAAAAAATAATTTGTTTTAATAATTATTTATAGTATAATAAAGAAAAAGGAGAAGTGTATATGGGATTAATTAAAGCTGCTGTAGGGGCTGTAGGAAGTACTCTACATGATCAATGGAAAGATTATATCCGTTGTGAAGATTTAGGAAATGATATTTTAATGAAGAGAGTTTCTACTCCAAATGGTATCATTTCTAAAGATAGTGCTATTCAGGTATCACCTGGACAAATAGCTGTTATTTTTCAAAGCGGTAAAATTTTAGATGCTACTGCTGAGGAAGGAATTTATACATTTGATGAATCATCTTCACCAACATTCTTTGCTGGACAATTCGGTGAAGTATTCAAAGAAATGTGGAATCGTTTTACTTATAATGGTGGAGTTGCTAAAGAACAAGCTGTATTCTATATCAATGCTAAAGAAATTATAGATAATAAGTTTGGTACACCAGCACCTGTTCCATTCCAAGATTGGTCACATCCAATTCCAAATCAAATGACTAAAGAAATAACTCCATTAAGAGTACAAGTTAAATGTTTTGGTAAATATACTTTTAAGATTAGTGATCCATCTACTTTTATGAGTAAGATTGCTGGTACTGCTGAAGAGTATAGAAAAGATGATTTATTAGAGCAAATGAGAAGTGAAGTTGTTGGAGCTTTCCAAAATGTCTTAAATGAATTAGGAAATAGTGAGCATAAAGTTCCTGTACTTGAACTTCCAAGTGCTACTGATGAAATTAAGAAGACAATGGATGAGAAAGTATTTGATCAACCAATTAGAGATCGTGGTATCAACTTAGTTGGATTTGTTATTGAATCAGTTACATTAGATGATGAATCTAACAAGAAAATTGACAATTACGAACTTTCTGCAAATGGTTACATGCAACAAGGAAAACTTGTTGGAAGCTTTGGAGATGCTGTTGTTGATGCCGCAAACAACCCTAATGGTTCTATGAATGGTATGATGGGAGTTGGAATGGTTGGCATGGCAAGTGGTGGCATGATGCAAGGTGCTGTTGCTAATGCATTCACTGGACAAGGTACAGATGTTACACAAATGAATGGAGCAGCACAAGCTACTGAAGCACCAGCTGAAGGTGGTTTCTGTCCTAAGTGTGGAGCACCAGTGGCTGCTGGAAGTAAATTCTGTTCTAAATGTGGAGCTGAACTATAATATAAAAGATAACTAACAATTAGTTATCTTTTTCTTTTGGTTAAAAAATGCTATAATACATAATAGGTGAGAATATGAGAAAGATATGGTTATTATTAGTATTAATTGCTATTATTATGATTGCTTCTAGTTTTATTCTCTTTAAAGATAAACCAGATTATACTGTTAATACTACACCTAAAAATTATTATAGAGAAAACAAAATAGATAAAGAACACTGTATTGATAATTTATGTGTTTTTGATATTATAATATCTAGAAATGGCAATAATGAATATATTATAGGGAAAGTAAAGAATACTGGCAGTAAAAATAATGTAGATAAATATTTAAAAATCGCTTTTAATGATAATAATTATTATTATTTTATTAAATATTCTGATGAATATTTAAAAGATGATATAATGACATTTAAGATAACTGTTGATAACGCAAGATTATTAAAAGAAAAAGATTATAATTTGTCTTTTGCAAGTGAAAAAGAGATAGAAGAGTATAATAATTCATAAGATTACTTTTATTTGACTATTTTTATTAATTTTGTTAGAATAGAAAGCACCACGTTGAGGAAGGTGTTTTTATATGAATAATGAAGAACAACAAATGGTTAAAGCGTGTAGGGAGGAACCTGCCCTCATCTTCAACCTAATAAAAAGAGGTTGTTTCAGGGGTGTTGAAAAGTTAATATCTGAAAATAAAGTCGATGTTAATTTAGTTGATGGTGTTGGAAATGATGTTGTTATGAGATTGTTGAAAGCTCATCAATATACTTTAGTTGTTAAATTAATGAAGAAAAGAAATTGGAATGTAAATCATCAAAATGAAGAAGGTAATACATTTGGTCATATCTTAGCTCAAGATAATTCTGTTGGAGCTTTAAAAGTTGTAGATGAATTAAAGAAAAAGACTAGATATATGCCTAATATTAAGAATAATAAAGGTGAGACTGCATTAGATAAAGCTATTAATAATAATTATTTAATGACTATGGTTAAGATTCTTGAAGATAAAAGATTTAATAATATTGATGTTTTAAGTTTCAAGAATTTATACAAAGTATGTATTAAAAGTTCTAATTATGGTAAATATACTAAATTAAATAATTTAGAAATAATAGTAGATAATCTTAAGAAAAAAGAGTTAAATCCAACATTAAGATTTATTATTGATGAAATTGTTGATAATTATGATGGTATCAAAGATGAAATATTAAATAATAAGTCATTTATTATGGATACTATTATTAATGGATAAAAGTAGAATTTCTTCTACTTTTTTCTTTTCTATGTTATAATTATTACTTGATTGAGGTGGTAGTTGTGAATTTACCAAATTTTATAGAAGCAAAGAAAAGAGAAAAGAGAGATTATAAGACAGTTTCTTATGAAATAGATGAGTCTATTAAAGGAAAATATGCTGGTAAAAAGTATTTTTTAAAGACTTATGGATGTCAAATGAATGAACATGATTCTGAAAATATAGAAGCCATGCTTGTTGATTTAGGATTTAGTAAAGTTGATGATTATTTAGACTGTGATTTATGTATACTTAATACTTGTAGTATTAGGGAGAATGCTCATAATAAAGCTTTTGGTATGTTAGGTAGACTTAAACATTTAAAGAATGAGAAGAAAGACTTAATTATTGGTTTATGTGGATGTATGGCACAAGAAGAGAGTGTTGTTGAAGAGATAATGAGAGACTATAAGTTTGTTAATTTTGTCTTTGGTACACATAATCTTGATAGATTACCAGAAATTCTAGATGTAGCAGTTGAGTCTAATAAACAGCAAATAGAAGTATTAGAAAAAGAAAGTGATTTAGTTGAAGGTATTCCAGTACTTAGAACTAATTCATATAAAGCTTATGTTAATATTATTTATGGTTGTGATAAATTCTGTACTTATTGTATTGTTCCATATACTCGTGGAAGTGAGAGAAGTAGAAAGAAAGAAGATATCTTAAAAGAAGTTAGAGAATTAGTAAATGATGGATATAAAGAAGTTACTTTACTTGGACAAAATGTAAATGCTTATGGAAAAGATTTATATGATGATTATACTTTAGGTGATTTATTAGAAGAAATTGCTTTAATGAATATTCCAAGAATTAGATTTATGACTTCTCATCCTTGGGACTTTACTGATAAGATGATTGAAGTAATTGGTAAGTATCCTAATATTATGCCTAGTGTTCATTTACCTGTACAAAGTGGATCAAGTCGTGTATTAAAACTTATGGGTAGAAGATATACTAGAGAAAGTTATTTGGAATTATTTGATAAGATTAAGAAGATAGTTCCAGGTGTTAGTATTAGTACTGATATTATAGTGGGATTTCCAGGAGAGACTGAAGAGGACTTTAATGAGACTTTATCATTATGTGAATATTGTAAATATGATAATGCTTTTACTTTTATATTTAGTGAAAGAAAAGGTACTCCTGCTTGTAAATTAAAAGATAATACTACTATAAAAGAAAAAGAAGAGAGACTTTATAAATTAAATGAAGTTGTTAATAAGTATTTCTTAGAGAATAATAAAAAATTAGAAGGTAGTGTTTTAAAAGTACTTGTTGAAGGTAATAGTTCTAAATCTAATATGTATTATGGATATAGTGAGACTAATAAGTTAATTAATTTTACTAGTAATAAAGATATTACCATTGGAGATATTGTTGATGTTAAGATAGTTAGTGCTAAAACATGGAGCTTGGATGGTGAATTAGTTGAATAAAGCTCTTGATGATTTAGTAAATTATATTAAAGATAGTAATGAGTATAAAACTTGTATTAAGTTGAAGAGTCAGATGAGTAATAATAGTGAAATTAATGATATGGTAAAAGAAGTAAAAGAACTACAAAAAAAGTATATTAAAAGTGGTTATGATAAAAATGTAAAAATGGAATTAGATGAAGTAAAAAATAAATTAAATGAGATTCCTATTTATGTGATATATAATCAGAATTTAGAAAAAGTAAATGAAATGATTAATCTAGTTAAAGATGAATTAAATACTTATTTTGATAATTTATTGAATGAATAAACTGCTTTTCTTGCAGTTTTTTTGTTATTTGTTATAATTAAAATAGGTGAGAGTATGGAGAATAAAGGGTTTACTTTAGTAGAATTGTTGGTAGCAATTTCTATATTAGCTATTTTGACTGTAGTAGCTATTCCAACACTTAGAGCTTTTCAAACAAGTAATGATAAGAAACAATATGAAAGTTATAAAAAAGCATTGCAAACTAGTGGAAAGTTATACAATGACTCATATGGTGATGATTTGTTTGGCAATCTTGATTATGGTTGTCAAAAGGTTGAATTAACAGAGTTAATGTATAAGAAAATGGCTAAAGATATAACTTTAAAAGATATTACTTGTAATAATGATTCTAAGGATTCTTTTGTTATAATTAAGAAATTTAATAATGAATATACATATCAAGCTTCTTTGTATTGCGAAAATAGTAAACATGTGGAGCAATACTCTGATAAGGATGAAATTATTAGTGATTGTGTTAATAATACTGGTAAACCTTGGATAGAAGTTGATTCTGTTGATAATACTACTAATGATACAAAGAAGAAAAGTGCTGTTATAAAGTTATTAGATAACTATGGTTTTTTAATGAATCAGGAGATTAGCTATGCTTGGAGTACTAGTACTAGTGCACCAACTTCTATTAGTTCTTGGAAGAATTATAATTATGGTAATCCAGCTAAAAAAACAACTGGACAAACAGTTGTATTAAAATCTAATTCAATAACTATTCCAAATAATACAACTGGTAATTATTATTTATATGTAAAGCCTGTTAGAGTAATTAACTATATAAACGAAACTATTACGAAAACACAAAGATTTGGACCATTTAGATTTGATCATACTGCTCCTAGTTGTGATCAAATAGTAGTAAAACCTAATGTTACAGTTGGCTCATATAGTAAAGTGGTTAAATTTGATTTTAGTTATAAATCTAGTTTGGATGATTTGAAAAAATATAGTTTATTGATATCATATGATAATGGTAATCATTGGACAACAGTTAATAATAATGCAAACAAGTCATTTACTAGTTATGTAGTTGATAAAGATGGAGATATTAGATATAAATTGGTTGGCTTAGAAGATTATGCAGGAAATAAAACAGCTTCATGTGCAGTAAGTGGTGTTTTTCATAGAGATACTATACCTCCAACTTGTAATATTGAAGTTAATGGAACAAAATCTAGTGTCTCTAATTATTATCATGTACCAACTGTATTTAATATAAAATCTTCTGAATTAAGTACAGTAAGTTATGGAATGAATAGTAAAGATGAAAAGATTTATAATTCTAAAGGAAAAATCACTGTTACTACAGCTGGTGCAAATAGTATTTATGGGTATGTAAAGGATCGTGCAGGAAATGAAGGTAAATGTTTTAAAAGTCTAACTACTACAAAGAAATATACAGTAACATTTGTTGGAAATGGTGCAACTCCAAATCCAAAAACAAAAGATGTGTATTGGGGAGATAATATTGGCAATTTAGCTTCTATTAATAGACATGGTTATGAATTTGAAGGATGGTATACTACTGGTGGGAATAAAGTTTCTAGTTCAACAAGAATGCCAAAAGAGAATGTAAGTTATTATGCAAGATGGACCCCTCAAAAGTTTGATTGTCTTCCAGGTGAATATGTAAAGAAAAATGATATTTCTTGTACTCCGTGCCCACCTAGTTCTTTTTGTGAAGGTGGAGGTTATATATTTGATGAAAATATTGATAATGGAAATAAGCAGTGTCCAAGCGGATATACTAGTGCAGCTGGGGCAAAATCACAAAGTGAGTGTTATATAGCTGTAAGTGCTGGTAGTTATTTAGGAACTAAAAATAGTTCTACTACAACGAAGTGTGCTGCTGGAACATATAAAGGTGCACATAATGTATATTATGGAAATACAAGTAGCTGTACTAAATGTCCGAATGGATATACTAGTGCAGCTGGAGCAACAGCACAAAGTGATTGTTATATATCTGTAAGTGCTGGTAATCATTTAGGAACTAAAAATAGTTCTACTACAACGAAGTGTGCTGCTGGAACATATAAAGGTGCACATAATGTATATTATGGAAATACAAGTAGTTGTACTAATTGTCCGAGTGGATATACTAGTGTAGCTGGAGCAACAGCACAAAGTCGTTGCTATATGAGTGTAAGCGCTGGTAAGCATGTAGCAACGGCTAATGCTTCTTCAGCAGTATTATGTGCAGCTAATACTTATGGTGGTGAACATATAGTATATTATGGAAATACAAGTAGTTGTACTAATTGTCCAAAGAATTACACTTGCCCAGCTGGTTCTACAAGCGCTTCTGCATGTAAGTATAATGCTAAAAGCAGTGGTGGAGTAGAAGTAGTATGTTGGAAAGATGAAGAAGGATGGTATGGTGAATGCGATGGAACGTTTCCGTTCGGTACTACTGAGAAAAAAAGCGGAAACTGGAAAATTACTGTTAGTGAACATTCTATAACTTTTGATGGTACCAATACAGTTGTACATGAGCCAGGTAGAACTTATGAGTTTGATATTTATACTAAAGATGACTATACTTATTTAGGAAGTGGAAAACAATTTGTTAAGGCTGGAAAACAGTCATATGTTGTAATTTCTTGGTGATAGAGAAGTAGATTAATCTACTTCTTTTTTTGACTATAATTGCTTTTTATGATATAATAGCGCTGATTTTTGGGGTGGTTCTATGACTAGTGATTATA
>CAMOYT010000030.1 GCA_946630315.1 uncultured Bacillota bacterium
TAATACTTCACCTACAATAAAATTATAACATAAAAAAAGACTATCTAGTCTTTTTCTTTAATTCTTCTTCTGTATATCTAACTTCAAAATTATATACATCTCTATTATAAGACATCATAGATATTTCTTCTAAAACCTCATCACTTATTTCACCACGACCAACATAAGCTAAATCTTCTAAATCAATAATTACTATATCTCCAGCTTTATATATACGCCCATTAAAATTAAAGTCATTAATAACTCTTCCAATATTTTCTTTAGTAGGATCATTCCAAATATAACCATTTTTTCTTAACTCTTTATAAGCTTCATATACATCTTCATCATTAATACTCATAGTATCAACCATAGGAGATAATTGTAAAGTATAATATTCCTTATCACTAATCTTAAAAGCTTCTTCATAAAAATTAGGTATTAAACACTTAAAATCAAGATTTTGATTCATAGAATTTAAATTATCAACCTTACCTACTTTTAACACTTTATCATCTATTCTAATAGCTAAAGAAGTATGTCCACATCCAATTAATTCTACTTTAGTTAAACCCTTCTTAGTAACACAAAAGTCTTCTAATTTATGTCTTAAAATTCTATAAAAATCTCTTCTTAATACATCATTATCAGATTTTTTTACATATCTATTTCTCTCATACATTATCTTACTAATTAAAACAGTTAATTCATTTAAATAATCATTATCATCTAATTCATCTAGTTTTAAAAACTCTTCTCTATATCTTTCTTCTTCCAAAATAATCCTCCTATCATTTAGTTAATATTTTTACTTTACCTATTCTTTTATTATCTAAATTAAAACTATGATCAATTGCTAAATCAGCTAAATATTTAAAACTAACTTGATTATAAAAATGTCTATTTTTTCTCTTAGATAATTTTAAATCATTAGGCATTACTAATGTACCATCTATATCACTATCATAATTAATAGTATCATCTGAATCAATAATATGTTTAGCTTCTTTTTCAATACCATTTATTTTTAAAGGTCTTTGTACAACATAAATACTAGGTAACTCTAAACTTTTTAATTCTTCTCTTAAATCAATTTGAATACTTTTGTAATAATCACTAATCTCTCTATATAACATTTCTATATGAGCACATATTTCATTATAAATAATTACATATTTATCATTCTTTAACTCTTCTAATTCTTCATACATTAATAACAATTCTTCATTAGTAACTTCATCTGGATGTTTTACTTTTTCTTTTAAATAAACATATTTATTAACTGCTCTATAATAACATAAATCAGATAATTTAACTTTTAATTGTCTAATAATTATTCTATTATGAAAAACTTTTTCTCTTTTCTTATCTATTTCTACTTTTTCAACAATATCTTTAATTTTGTCCATAATATCACCATCTTTTAGTCATTATAACATAGTAAATAAAAAAAGACTAATTAGTCTTTTAATCCATCAATTGATTCTTTCAATATACTAATAGAATATATTAACTTTTTAGTCTCTTCTTCAGTTAAATAAAAATCTATTTTTTTACTAGCACCATTCTTATTAATAATACTTGGAAGTCCCAAATATAAATCATTAGTCTTATCATAAGTAGATACAACCATAACAGTATTCTCATCTCCAAGTATAGCATTAGTAATTCTAACTAAACACATACCTATTCCATAATAAGTAGCTCCTTTTGCTTTAATAATTTTATAAGCAGCACTTTTAACTTCTTTTGAAATTATCTTCATCTCATCTTCACTAATAAAATCACTAATTGGTTGCAACGCAATATTTACATTACTCCATGGAATAAACTCAGAGTCTCCATGTTCTCCAATAACATATCCATGTACATTACTAGGTGATACTCCAACTCTTTCAGCAACTAAAAATCTAAGTCTAGCTGTATCTAGAGTAGTACCACTTCCAATTACCTTTTCTTTAGGATAATCTGCATATTTTTGTACTAAATAAGTCATAATATCAACTGGATTAGTAGCAATCAAAAATACTCCTTTAAAATTATTTTTCATAACTTCTTTAATAATACCTTTAAATATATCAGCATTTCTTTTTAATAAATCTAATCTAGATTCACCAACTTTTGAATTAACTCCAGCTGCTAAAACTATTAAAGAAGCATCACTGCAATCACTATAATCTCCTACTTTTATTTTCATTTTAGATGGAGAAAAAGCAAGACAATGATTTAAATCCATTACTTCTCCTTCTACTCTTTCTCTATTTAAATCAATTAAAGCAAGTTCATTAACATAAGTTCTTTGATTAAGTAATGCATAAGCATAACTCATACCTACATTACCACAACCTATAACTACTACCTTTTTATTCTTCATATACATCACCTATTATAATTATACATAAAAAAAGAACTGTTTTTAAGTCCTTTTTGTTTTTTTCAATACAAATACACTATATTTGTCTACTTCACTAGAAACCGAATCAGAAGAATTATAATAATAATCATAATCCAGATACTCTTCTGGAATTATTCCTTCTAATATATTTTCACTATTATTTACAATAATAAGTGCCTTTTCACCATCTTTTTCTCTTTCAAATATAAATTTATCTTTATCCAATTCTTTTATCTTAAGATTAGCTTCTTCTAAAAATTTTTCTCTTCCTCTAATTCTACCTAATTCTCTATAAAAAGATAATAATTCATAATCTATATTATCCCAAGTATAACTCTTTCTATTAGAAAGATTTCCTAGTCCTTGTATACCAATCTCATCTCCATAAAAAATTGAAACAACCCCAGGTAAAAATATAAGTGTATATAAATATCTTTTTAACATATCTTTACCTTGTTCATATTCTTCATCCGTTAATGTAATTTCACCTTGTCTTTTAGCTTCAAGTATATTTTTTAATTCATCAAACTCTTCAGAAGACATATCAAATTTCTTCAAATAATCATAATTATCTTCTCTTACATTCCAACTCCATTCACCATTTATTAGAAATTCATCACTTCCTAATATATTAATAATTCTAGAAATATCATGAGTAGATGTAAAGTTCATCAAACTATTTATTGTATCTTCTGGATATTCTTCTTGTATTTGTTTTAATACATCTCTAAGTTTATTATCATCATTATATTTAAAATATCTTATCAAAGCATCTATAAGTAAATAGTTCATTACAGAATCCATTCCCTTTCCAGATTCTAAATAATGCCTATTCATACGCATAGGATTATACCAAACTTCACCTATTATTAATCCATCTTCTTTATTTCTCTTTACTGCTTTTCTAATCAATTCAATATATTCATCACTTAACTCGTCCGCAACATCTAGTCTTAAACCATCTATTCCGTGACTAAACCATTTATCAATAATCCCATCTTCACCACATATATAATTCTTCCAAGCTTCGCTATAGCAATTGGTCTCTGGCAAATTTTTAAATCCCCACCAATACTCAAAATCATTATTCTCATTATATCTATAAAAGTCATGGTAAATACTATTTTTATTATTGTAAGCACCATTGCCAAATCTATTATATCTATCAAAATATTTACTATCATCGCCAGTATGATTAAATACAGCATCAACTATTACTTTTATTCCTCTTTTATGAGCTTCATCACACAACTTTTCTAAATCATTGAAATCACCTAAATATGGATCTATCAACTCATAATCAGTAGTATCATATCGATGATTAGATTGACTATATACTATTGGACTTAAATATAATATACTTACTCCCAAACTTTTAATGTAATCAAGTTTCTCTATAATACCAGGTAAATCTCCACCATAATAATCATTATTCCATATTCCATTTTCATCAGGACCAATAATCATTTTCTCATTCCAATTTTTATGAACTTTTCTTCCTTCAAACTCTTGCTTATCACTACTTTTATTAAATCTATCTACAAATATATGATACATTATTTTACCTTTAGCCCAATCTGGAACACAAAAATTACTACTTAATTTAAGATTATTATCATAAATCATATCTTTACCATTTAATTTAAATTTAAAATAATATTTATAAATAGCCTTAGTCTCTAAAAATAAATCAGTATAAAAATAAGCATAATCACCCTTATTATAAATATGTTCTAAGTTTATTTCTCTATTATCAATAACTATTTTAACATTATCAATCCATCCAAAAAAAGTAGGCATTCCAATTCTAATAGAATAGCCCACTCCTTTATCATTCTTTTCTATAATATGAAAATCTACTTTTGTCTTATCAAATAATTCTTTCATATATCATACCCAATATCATTATATCAAAAAAGAAAACCTATTTCTAGATTTTCTTATTCTTTTTTAAATAATCAATTAATTGTTTATATCCAGTATCATTCCACATTTTAAGTCTTACATCATCTACATAAAAAAAGTTATATAAAATACTAATTATACTTTATATAACTTCTATTTATAACTAGCTATTTTCTTTAATACTTTATTAGCACTTTCTTCTTGTATAGTTCTAGAATCATCATACTTAATCTCTGTAAAATTATCTACTTTAATAGTTTTAATACCACATAAAACACTAGAGTCTACCCCTCTTTTAGAATCTTCTAAACTAATAGCTTCACTACTATCAATACCAAGTACTTCTAAAGCTTTTAAATAAGCTTCTGGATTAGGTTTTAATTCTTTAACATCTTCTCTAGCAATAACTATATCAAATAATTCATAAATCTTCTCTTCATTGTCTAATATATCTAAATAATATCTTCTACATGTAGTAATTAATCCCAGTAAATAATCTTTCTTTAATTCTCTAAGTATTGAAAAATTACTTCTAGCTTCATCTTCTTTAATTATTTCTCTAAAATAATCTTCATACTTATCATAAACAATACTCATAATATCACTATCTAAAATACTACTATCTATCATTCCATTCTTTTTACAATAATCTATTAATAAAGCATTGTTTTCTAATTCATACTTCTTATAATCAGCTAATGTAACATTACAAGCATATTTATTATTTAATACATCAATAAAACAATTACTAAAAGCTTTCTCACTATTTATTAAAGTACCATCTAAATCTAATAATATTGCTTTCATTCTGACTCCATATTAATAATAATTAAAATAGTTTGAATTATATCTTTTAAACTATCTCCAAGTACTACTGCTTTCTTTAACACACTTTTATTTATTTCAGTTCCATTTACCAAGTCTTTATCAATATCTATATCAATACCTAGTTTCTTTAATAAACCTTTATAAAACAATCTATTAGCTTTAGTAATAAAATATTTATGATAATTAATTTCATTCAACAACTTAAATATTGCTAATAACTCATTAGTATCAAACATTTTATTAAGAAAATAATCATTTATTAATTCTTCTATTTCACTATTATCTATATTTTTAAACATACCCCATCTAACTTTATGACCAAGTATATCTTCAAGCTTTTCTTTATTCTTTTTATAAAAATCTTTTTCTAAATCTACTATTACATAATCTATATCTAAATATAAATCTTTATTTTTATTTAATACTTTATTCTTATAAATATTCTTTGCAACAATATCTCTATATGGTTCAGTAGCTTCTATTAAGTTAAATTCACTAAACTTTCTAACAAAACTATTAAGTTCTTTTATAAGTTCATCTCTATGATAATCATCACCATTCGCAATGATTTCAAACTCAACAAAACCACCTATACCATTCAATTTATCTATCATTAAATTACATTCATATTTCTTATCAGGATAATTATAAATAATTCTCTCTTTATTAACATTAACATAAGAATAATAACCAAGTGAACTAAATAAAGCTACATAATTATCATATTCACTACTTAATGCTTTAATATTATTCTCTATTTTTGAATATTGACCAAGTAATTCTAATGATTTCCCTTTAAAAGTAATTTCCATATCTTTATTATCTGTATTTCTAATTCTAAGACATGTTCTATTTCTAATAAAAGCACTATCTAAATCAGTAAAATACTCATCATCTTCAGTAATATATTTTACCCTCTTTAATCCTAATTTTTCACATTGATCTATTAGTTTTTCTGGTTCAATACAATAATATTTTGACTCTGTCTCTACTCTCATAACTATCCCTCCTCCTTAACTATTTTGAAAACCATGTATTCACCTAATACATTAACAAACTTATGATATTCTATTTTACAATTTTTAAACTTATTATAAATAATATTCTTAAGTTGTACTTCATTTAAATAGCATCTACCTACATCTTTTAAAAACTTAGTATATAAATAAGTATTTAAAAACTTAGGAAGACCACCAGTCTCTTGAGGATTAAGTATCTCAACAATAACAATCTCATTAGAAATGTTTGCTAACATATCTAATAAATTATTAATACAAAGTAAATTATTCATATGATGTAGTGTATTTTTAACAAAACTAACATCATAAGACTTTTTCTTAATAGAATTTTCTTCAATATTATCATTAGTAAAAATAACATCTAAATCTTTTTGAGTCTTTAAATAATTAAGACATATATCATTACCAACAATAGTCTTATATCCCTTTTCTCTAGCAATCCTAAATATATCAGAATTATCTCCACAACTAACATCAATAATACTCTTCTTTTTAGGTATTAAATCGACTAATAATTCATGAAATTCTTTTTTCTTTCTCTTCTTCTCAGTAAATATATATTTTTTAATAAATCTCTCATGAAATTTATATCTTCTAATATACTTTTGACTCATAGTAATTTCTTTTTCTACATTACTAGAAATAAATATAGTAGAAAACTTTTCTTCATGATATTTACATAATTTTTTATAATCATCACTTAATTCAAAAAATCTAACTTTTTCAAGATTACTTATACTATTAACATCTGCTCTAAAAGCAATAACTAAAGTATTTTTACAAAAACATATTGGATAATAATTAGTAATTTTTAATTCGCAACTTTCATTAAGTTCATTAATTACTTCTAATATATTAGTAATAGACTTAGCATCTAAGAACTTTTTATTTTTTAAATAGTAATAATATTTATCATCATATATTAAAAATAAATAATTACTATTACCTAAAGATAAATCTAATTTTTCAACATCATAATGCTTACTAATAAATGTTTTATACTCCATCTTCATAAATCTCTTCCTTAATAAATCTTTTACTTACATTTGTTAAATAATTACTAATATATACCAAGTTAATTTCCATTGTAGGAAGCTGTTCTTCGACATTTACATATTCAATAATTTTATCTTCTACTAAATACTCAACAGCATCTTTAACAACATAACCAACACCCATATTACGTCTAACACTCTCAATTATTAGTTCCTCTGTTCCATATTCAAGTATAGGATCAATTGCAATACCTTTTTCTTTAAATAAATTGTTAATATTTTTTCTAATAGAACTTCTCGCAATAGGCAAAATTAATCCTTCATTTGCTAAATCTTCTAAAGTAGTAATCTTATTCTTATTATTAACACTCTTAATAAAACTTGTCTCTAAAGTTTTAATTGGTTCAATTACTAAATTATTATAAATAGATTCAATTGGTGATGAGTCAATTACTAAATCAACTTTTCTCTTTTCAAGATATTCAATCAAATCAACAGTAGATAAATCAATTAATATTATTTTAATTTTAGGATGGTTTTGTCTAAAATGTTTCATTTTACTCATTAAATAATTTCTAACTATATGAGATTGAACTCCAATCACAATTTCTCCATTTTCAGAATCATTCATAGATTCTAAAACTCTATCACATGAATCCAATAAATTCTTACATTCATTCAAATAGCTTAGTAACACTTCTCCAGCTGGTGTTAAATTAATACCTTTATTAGCACGATAAAATAAAGTAACACCAAGTTCTTGTTCCAAATTAGATACACTTCTAGAAACAGCTGGTTGTGTAATAAATAGTTTATTAGAAGCTTCTAAGAAACTTTTACAATTAGCAACTTCTAAAAATATCTTCAGTGAATTCAAATTAACATCTTTCATAACAAACCCGCTCCTTTATAACTTTATATTATAGCACAATTATTATAAAAACAAATAATATTATTTTATATAACTATAACTTATTTTTATAGCAAAAATAAAGAAATAGAGCCTAAGCTCTATTTCAATTATTTATTCTTATCAACACCGAAGTATTCACACTCACCATTACCTTTAGGATTATTGCAACATCTAGTAGTACCATTTGTATCAATTCTCTTTTTAACAGCATGCTTAGTCTCTAAGTAGTTAATAAGTGCACTAGTATAAACAGAACGCCCACACGATGTAAAATTGTAACCACTAGATTTTGATACATTACTACCATCACTAGTTGGTGAAGCAGGCTGATCATAATTACCTTTAATCTTTCTAATATCCATTAATACCGAAGGTGTTAAATAGAATTCATAATCAAGATAATCATCTTCATTTTCTTCCTTATAAATATCTTGTCCTCGTTTTTGTACTGCTCCAAGATACATCATTGGATCAATAGCCATATAACGATCTTTACTATAATATATCAATGCATAACTTGTCCAGTTAAATCCAGGTGTTCTACCAGTATTAGTACCAGCTTCATTATTTACTAATATATCACCTTTTTCTCTATCTGGGAAAACATTTTCCAAATTAACTGTACGAGCAAAATAATTATTTGGATCAGTATCACAAGGAGGAATTACTTCTTTAGTAATAGTTGTTGTAGGCGGGTATTTTGTATTTAAACCATAGAAACAATCTAAATTAAAATTCCATCCATAATAACCAAAATTAGTAACAGTAGCATGAAGATTATAATTTCTAGTTTCTTTATTAGCATTTTGTTTTAGAGTATTAATATCTGTAGTATCAATATTAAGACAATAATCTTTAAACTCTTTAATATATGTATACTCAGTAGAATACTCTTTCTTCAAATACCATAAATACCACAATTTATTAGTATCTTGAGTATTTAATGGTACACAGAATTTATTTTTTTCTTTTCTCCAACCATCACCCTGTTTAGTAAATGATATGTTTCCTGTTTTATTTTCAACCCAAGTACCAGGGAATCGAATCTCTCCCATATAGTAGTTATTAGCATTAGAACATACATAACAACCACCAAAATCTTTTAATGTAGAAGGATATGCCTCAGGACAAGTAATACCTTGAGTATTAAACTTACCTTCTTCAGTTGTTACATTACCATTAACTTTACTACATTGTTTGCTAGATTGTAATGGACAACTAGAAGTATTCTCACTTATTGTAATACTATCATTATTTTTACTATCAGGAGTATCAACAGTACCATCAGGATATCTAACAGTATGTTTTACACCTTTATCATCAGTATAATCCGCACTCATTGTATAAATAACAGTATTTGAAGAACAAGTAGCACCTGCATTACACTTATCAAGAGCTTGTTCATACTTCTGAACATTCTTCTCATAATCAGATTCAGCATAACCACTTTCTTCATTTAAGTATTTTCCTTCACATTTTCCCTCAATCCAGTGACAATCAGCACCACAAATGCTTCCACCTTTAAAAACTTTACGGAAAAATCCATCATTTCTTGAAACAACGAAATCTTTATAATTCCATTTAGCATGCTTAGGACCAGCTCCACGCTTAATATAATATGTACCAGCCATCCATTGTTTAACACCGTGTACCTTACCAATTGAATTAGGAGAGAAAAATACCTCATCAGCAACAGAATCTCTATAATAACAACCATTAGTCGATTTTTTCTTACATTCTTCTAACCTAGCAGTAGCTGCTTCACTAAGTAACCTAACAACAGTAGGACTATCACTATAACTTAATTTAGAATATCCAGATTTAATATAATCTTTATATACCTTGTTATAGCAAGACCTACTACAACTCTTAGTATATTTACCACCATCACATTTCTTAATACATTCATCAAAATCATCAGTAGGTCCAGCAGAAATCATAACATCATCAGAACCATCAGGACGATAGTGGTGACATGCAGGTGATGGATAACAATATTTATAATTATTTGGATTTGGTGGATCAGGCTCATTTGTTACAGAGCATGAAACCATTGATTCAACTTTTACTTTATACTCAAAACAGAATCCTGCTTTAGAAGCAACAGGTGGTTCATATAAAACTTTAACTGTTTCAGTACAATTAATTGTACATTTAGGTGGATCCTCATAAGTAATAGGACTATTAGGATCCAATCTATGCTCATATTTATATTCATCCATTATTAATTCTTTTTCAAAAGATGCTTCATAATAAGTAGCATTTCTATAACCATCTTTTAACTCTTGATCAGTTAAAATCTTTACCCCACCTTGAGTTGCAACATCATTAACATCAACAACAAATTGAGCACATTTTAATGTTTTTCTAGCAGTAACATCACTCATGGTAGTATAACTATGGCCTTGCTTTTCTGCCATAATCTTAGCCATACAATATCTCTTTTGAAATAAAGTATAACTCTTACTACCATCTAAAGTATCACCTTCATCTCTATAATTAGCTAATTTACTAGCATCACAGTTTATCTTTTGAGCAAGTGAAGTATTACCTCTAGCAATTGGAGTAATTTTAGCATCATACTCTAATTGATCTCCACCAACATCAGCATCAACTGTAATAGTAATTGATTTACTACAATTTTTCTCATCAACAACAGAAGAACCTGAGCCACAAGATAGATTAATTTCTCTTTTACTACCTTCACAGTTTCCAGCATCACTAGTAGAAAGTGTAATAACAATTGAATCATCAGCAGAAGCTGCATTTAAAATAACATTTCTATTTAAAGTAGCAGGAGAACCATATCTAGTAGTAAGACCAACTCCACTCAAATCAGTTCTACCAGCTATTTTTGTAATCTTAAATGTAGGATAATCTCCACTATCATTTTTACGAGCAATATTAATTTTTAATAAGAATGATTTGCTCTTAACATCATACTCCAAAGAAGGTCCATATAATCCCTCTAATTTAGTAGTAGTAAACTGACATCTATGATATACAGGAGCAGGTTTAGGTTTTACTTCTGTCTTAGACTCTTCATCTTTATTATTGTCTGTTTTATTAGTATCAGTTTTATTAGTATCTGTATTAGTAGTATCCGTATTAGTAGTATTAGTTTGAGGTACAGCATAAACATTAATAGTCACTGTAGAAAAAACTAATAAAAGTATAAATACAAAAATCTTATTTAAATTAAGCTTTCTCATCTTCTTCACTACCTTTCATATTATCTTCAACCACTTTATAATTCTTATTCTTAGACACTTTATAACTATAAGTCTTTTCATTCTTTCTAACTTCTCTTGCCGCTACTACAAAGCTAGAATCAGTAGATGCAGTCCCATAAAATCTTGTACATGTATCAAGCATCATAATATTATCATTACCATTCACATCAACATTATAATCATAAATACTATCTCTTTTTTGTGACTTAATAATAGTTTCTAATCTATCCTTATCACAATCAACACTCTCATATTCATCTTTTACTAATGCTGAAGTAAAATATACAGCATATATTTTATATACCCTAGTTTTACCATTAAGACTATATTGAAAATATTCATGATCTTTAGCATAGTCATAATAAACAAAACCCATTAAATCATCAAATCTTTTAAAATCACTATCTCCAACTCTTGGATTACTAGAAAGATTCATAATATTATGTCCAAGTATTGTCATCCT
Organism: uncultured Bacillota bacterium; assembly: GCA_946630315.1. GTDB lineage: Bacteria > Bacillota_I > Bacilli_A > RF39 > UBA660 > UBA3789. Next base: position 11,731 of record CAMOYT010000030.1, read on the forward strand.
ATTATGAAATTTATTATCATTACCTAAGTTCCAAGCATAATCATCTAGTTCAACAAATGCCTCATCCCAACCCTTTTCACTCTTAGTAATATTTATAACGGGAAGATCAATCGTACTATTATAAATCTTTAACCATCCAATAGTATAACCATATTCATTGTTACTCTTTTTAGCTTCTTTAATTTCTTTATCTCTATTAATAACTGTTACTTGTTCCTTCTTAGTATCAAAAACCATAAGAACAATCAGTATTATTAATAAAACACTTATTAATATTAAAATCTTATTTATTCTTTTCATAAGACACCTATTTCTTTATTACATATGGACTATTCATAGTTCCTGCTCCACTTGTAATAATAGCCTTCTTAGTAACAAAAGCAACCGGTCTAATACCAAATCCTCTTCCATACGGAATCATATCATTAACTGTACTTCCAGCATCATATACAGCTCCACAATATCCAGTTGTTTTAGAAGAATTAGTATACCAGAAAGAGCCCATCTTCTCAGTATATCCATCATATGCAGAAAATAATTCAAACATATTAGGAGCAGAGAACTTAACAGTATATTCTTTCTTGTCTATCTCTTTTCCATATAATAATTCTTTTTCATATATTGGAACAGTAATCTTATGATTAACAAAATAACTACTATCTAAATACTTACTAGTTTGATTATTAATTTGTGAACCAATATTTCTATTCTTATTTGGATTATAAACAGTAGGATCATTATCATAAGCTACTAATACATTACTAGTTCTATCATATAAAGTACTCATAGCAATAACCTTAGTAGTTCCATCTTTTTCTACATCAATTATTCTAAATAGTAATCCACCTATCATAACATATTCACCAGTAAGTCTAGTATTTAAATATTCTCCACCAACAGCAGGAGTAACATCATTAAATACATAAGGATCTGCTGCTGTACCATTACCATCTAATATTTCATTATTACCATTAATAGTAATCATAGGTCTAATACCATAATGACCACTCTTTTTAAGATCAACAAAAGTTTTATCTTCATTATAAGTAACAAATACATCTTTTGTAATATAAGCTCTCTCATCATCTTTAGTATTTATAACCCAAGAAACAGATAAAGGTCTCATATAAGTACCATTAGCATTTAAAACATCAATATTTGAAGGAATATAACTATATCTACTATTAGTAGTTTCACTACACTCAGTACTATCAATATTACTAGTAGCTTTACAATACTTAGCTTTAACTAAATACTTTAAAGAATTCTTTTGAAGATTCTTTTCAAAATAATCTAACCATTTTTCTATTCCATCATAATTGATATTAGCTAAATCAACATCAGATACTGCTCTAATATTATCTCCATCAAAACCTATCATTCTAAAAGTCATATTAGATATTCTTACATAGTTATTAGCATTTAAATCAGTATAATATTTCTTATCTTTAACATCATCTTTAACTACATTTTTTAAATACTCTTTAACAATTACTTTTCTAGTAACAACACTCTTATTCAATAACTTATCATAAGCACTATATTCTATAGTATAAGTACCAACTTTATTTGGATTAACTTTTCCCTTAACAGTAACATCAGTAATAGTACCATCATTTTTATCATATACTTTACTATATCCAGGATCTTTAAATTTATCTCCTCTAGTAATAATCATTTCATCTTTACCATTAAGAGTTATTTCAGGTCCATCATGATCAACATTAGAATCAATTGGTCCACATTTTAAATATACATAATATTTATCATTACCATTTTCTTTTCTTAATTTTACCCAACTCTTTTTTAAATCACAAGGTGTATCAGTATAAGGTATATAAATATCTTCTTTAATATATTGTCCATTATACAAATCTTGTAAAGTTAAAGTCTTAACTCTAGTACCAGTTGGAGCTTGACTAGGATTTACTTCAAAATATCTCTTAGCAGCATCCACCATTAGTTTTTCTCCACTCTTAAAACTAATTGTAGGATACACAAAAACAGCAAGTACAATAAATATTAATATTGCTATAGCTATTAGATATTTAAGTTTCTTTAATATATTCATAATACACCTCTTATTATCTTACTCTAAAAATAATTATACTATAATAAGCACTGTTAATGCAATGAAAAAAGCTTAATAAGTTAAGCTTCTTCTTCCATATATTCACTCTCACAAGTAATATTAATTTTTAAATCTTTTAAAGACTTTTTATCCCCACCAGTAACTATATAAGTAGCATGTGCTTCACATCCACGTAACTTTTTAATACAAGATAAAGCTTTACTAGCCATATCAGAAGTAACACTACAAATACTAAGAGCAGTTAAAGTCTCACTTAAAGTCAAATGACTACCATTACCTAACTCTTTCTTTAATTTAAGCATAGGTTCAACAACAACTGGAGATAATAATTTAATATCATCAGGTATCTTACTAAGTTCCTTTAAAGCATTTAATACAACACTACTAGCAGGAGTTAAAATATCAGTCTTCTTACCTGTAATAATTTTTTTACCTACCTTCAAAGCAATAACTGGTAAATTCTCTTTATCTCTTTTATCAAGAGCAGGTTTAATAACATCTAAATAATTCTCATCAATACCTAATTCATTCATTAATAATTTTATCTTTTTATAAGTATCTTCATTACATAAACCTAATTTATAATTATTCATTTCATTATAATAACGTCTAACTATTTCACTTTTAGCAGCCTCTTCTACTACTTTTTCATCACTTATACAAAATCCTACCATATTAACACCCATATCAGTTGGTGAATAATATATATCTTTTTGACATACTTTATTTAAGATACTCTTAAGTACTGGAAACATTTCAATATCACGATTATAATTAACAGCAGTTTCCCCATACTTTTCCAAATGAAATGGATCAATCATATTAACATCTGCCAAATCTGCAGTAGCTGCTTCATATGCAAGGTTTACTGGATGTTTTAAAGCTAAATTCCATACTGGAAATGTTTCAAACTTAGCATATCCAGCATTAATACCTCTTTTATTTTCATGATATATTTGTGATAAACAAGTAGCAAGTTTTCCACTACCAGGTCCAGGAGCATTAACAAGTATTAATGGCTTAGTAGTCTCAATATATGGATTAGCACCATACCCTTCTTCTGAAACTATTGTATCTACATCAGTAGGATACCCTTTAGTAAAAGTATGAATATAAGTCTTAATACCATTTCTATTTAATTTATTAATAAATTTATCTACACTTACTTGATTCTTATATAAAGTAATAACTACACTATTTACAGAAAAACCCATTTTCTTAGAATTATTAATTAACTTTAATATTTCATTATCATAAGTAATTCCATACTCTCCACGTATTTTACTCTTTTCAATATCTCCTGCATTTATACAAAAAATTATTTCTAAGTCATCTTTTAATTCTTTAAACATATTTATTTTAGCATCACTCTTAAAACCTGGTAACACTCGTGATGCATGTGAGTCATCAAATAATTTTCCTCCAATTTCAAGATATAACTTATCAAATAATTTAAATCTTTCTCTTATCTTTTCACTTTGTATTTTTACATATTTATCATTATCAAAACCTTTCTTCATATATTCCTCCTATTGATAAAATTTTATATTTCCTGATGGTTCAATCATCATTGTAACCGAACCTTCTGGTGTATAGTAAGTTCTAACATATTTAGAATTAGACTTCTTTACTCTATTTATAGCAGTTGAAGCCGTACCTCTATCATTAGTAACAACACTATATTCAGGCTTTAAATAATTAATAGCTTCTTGATGATTATTAAAAGAAACATATCCATGATGAGCTACTTTATAAACATCAATATCACCTATTTGTCTAGCCGTAATTGTCTCTTGATTTTGTCCGAAATAATTACCTATATCTCCTGAAAAATATACTCTTTTTCCATTGATATTCGCAACAGCACAAACACTATTTACATTATCAAATCTCCCATAATTATTTCTACTAACAAGTGATGCACTAAAAAAATTAGTATTATATAATCTAAAATTAATATTTCCTAGTGAAAAACTTTGACACTTACTATCAGCAACATTACATACATATGTTCCCTTCTTTTTAGCTTTCTTTATCAAACTACTATAAGTACCTTGATGAGCAGGATACCTAGTACCTTCTGTCTTAACAAATAAAGCTTTAACAGGAATGCTATCAATTACTTTACTAAAACCACCTACATGATCATCATGAGAATGTGTAATAATAATAAAATCTAATTGTTTTACTCCTAGTTTCTTTAACTGTGTAACAATAAAAGAACCTTTACTAGGAACAGAAGTATCAATTAAACCAAAATGTTCTCCATCCTGAATAATAAAAGAATCACTACTTCTACCTGTATTTAAGAAGTATACTGCATTACTATTAGATATCTTCATCACATCATTAGCAGGAGAAATAACTTCTTCTTTCTCATCACCAGCTTCATAATCTCTAGGATTAGGAATTACACTACTACGACTCTTTCCATTATCAAGTTCTATATACTCCACATTTTGAAAGAACTTATAACCTTCATTAAGATAAACAATATCTTCTTCTTCTAAACAAGAAGAATTATTACTAACTAAATAAATAGTAGTCCTAACTAACATTGGTATAAAAAATACAACTAGTAAACTAATAAACATATTCTTAATACTCTTCTTAATTTTCTTATCATCTGGATCAACTACTAATCTAAAAAAAGCAATAGAAAGCATTAATAATACTAGTATTGGTGCTACCACTTGGATAATTGACATAATCCTGTTAAAAATAACTAAGATTGCATAAATACTCTCATTAGAACACATATTCTCACCTACTATTTCATTCTATCAAAAAACAAAAAAAAAAAGAATAGAAAATCTATTCATTTTTAGGTTATATTATAAATCTTCAAAA
>CAMOYT010000031.1 GCA_946630315.1 uncultured Bacillota bacterium
TTAATCCCATAAATGTAGAGGATAATCTTTATTTTCATCTTCTTTTGTTTTTACTAATTTTTTAATAGATTCTTTTACTGCTGGTGCATCTTCTTTATAAGTTACTCCATACCATGTTGCGGTTGTTGGGATCACTTTGCAAGTTGCTTTTTTCTCATTTATAGATTTGAATAAGATGTCTGGAATTAAGTATTCACATTTTTCTAAATTGTCTTTATTCTTTTCTAAGAATTCAGTAAAGTTATCTTTAATATAGGCAAAGATACTTGGATCGAATAATAACATATTCATTGATACTGTATCATCTTCTGCTACTGTAAATGATTCTAATGTTTCATCTAATGGTGTTGCTTTAATTGTTCCATCTTCTGTTCTTCCTACTGAACTTTCAATTAGTTTTGTTAAATAACCATTTTCTACATTACATACACCACGTTTTACAGCACCATTTTCTGTAATGGTATTTTTTACTAAATATCCTACCATTCCATATGTATGTGGCTCTTTATTTACATCGATATTTTTTAGGAATTCTGCTCCTTTTTCAAATGCATCATAGCCATAGAAGTCATCAGCATTTATAATCATGAATGGTTCATGAACTTTATCTTCACAACATAGAATTGCATGTGCTGTACCAAGTGGTTTTGTTCTATCTTTTAATTCATCATAAAACAATGGTACATTATCATTCTTTTGGAAAGCATATTCAACTTTAATATGTGGCTCTACTCTTGCTCCTATTGTTTCTTTAAAAATATCATAGTTTTCTTCTTTAATTAAGAATACAACTTTATTGAAGCCAGCTTTTAGAGCATCATAAATTGAATAGTCTATTATAAACTCTCCATTAGGTCCCATTGGCTCTATTTGTTTTAATCCTCCAAATCTACTACCCATTCCGGCAGCTAATATAACTAAAGTAATATCTTTATTCATTATATCTCTCCTTTTTCTTTATTATAACATAAGTAGAAAAAAAGAAAAGAATAAGACATTTTCTTATTCATCTTCTACATAGATATAATCATCTCCACGATATTCTTTTTTAGGAGTTACTACTTTATATTTTTTATTATTTATTCTAATTTTATAGTCTTTCTCTATTCTTCCTTTTTGAATACCTACATATACTTCTTGATCTTTACTTACCATCTTTTTATAGTCTGTATCTAATGAATCACTAATATATGAGATATTTTGGTCTAGTGATTTTACTTCAATAAAAGTTGTATCTATATTTTTATAATAATAATTAGTTATTTGGTATTTTTCATTTAAAACAAATGTATCCATATCAGCATATTTATCTAAATACCATTTTCTATCTTTTTTATAATAATATCCAATGCTTCTTTTTTTAGAATCTTTTATATAAGCAAATATTCCATTATTATAAGCCAATTGACTTTCTAGACTACCATTATTAGTAGTTTTTTCAATTGCCTCCTTTAATGTATCATAACTTTCATTATATATAGTAAATCTATATGTTAATAAGCAACAAACTATTATTACTAAAATTATTAATGTTATATAAATTACTTTTTTCATTCTATCACCTACACTACTTTAGATAATTTTTTATGATTTTTCATTAATTTCTTTATACCATGTGGATGTTTAAAGGCTACACTTACAAGTGAGTTAGTTACTTCTACTACTTTTCCAGTACCAAATGTTTCATGGTAAACATAATCACCTACTTGATAGTCTACATCTTCTTCTCTGAACATATCACTTGTATCTACTTTTACTTCTTGTTTAATTTCTTCTTTTACATTGCTTTCTAATAAATCTTCTTTTATTTCACTTATAAAACGACTTACTGGATTAATTTGCTCTTTTCCAAATAATGTTCTACGTCTAGCATTTACTAAATGAAGATCATCTTTTGCTCTAGTTATAGCAACATAACATAGTCTTCTTTCTTCTTCTAATTCACTATTTTCCATTAATGAATTCATATGTGGGAATATTCCTTCTTCCATTCCTACTACAAAAACATGATTATATTCAAGTCCTTTTACTGAGTGAACAGTCATTAAACTAATTCTATTTGAATCTTCTTTATATTCTTCTACATCGCTTACTAAACTTATTTCAAATAAGAAATCTTCTAATGATATTAAGCCTTCTCTTTCTTCAAATGATTTAGTTATTGATTTAAACTCTTCTAAGTTTTCTAATCTTATTTCTGAATCTAGTGATTTTTCATCTTCTAACTCTTTTCTTAAGCCACTAGCTTCAAGCACTTTATCAATTAATTGTGTTAAAGTTAGTTCTTCTGATACAGCAGTTAGTTTTTCTATTACATTTTTAAATTCCAATTCTTTACCTGAAGTAATTGCTTCAAAAATACTTATATTTTCTAAATCAGCTTTTTCTGTTAATTTTTCTATTGTTTTAAGCCCTATTCCTCTTTTAGGTGTATTAATAACTCTAAGTAGAGATACATTATCTTTTGGATTATGAATAAGTCTTAAATAAGCAATTAAATCTTTTATTTCTTTACGTGAATAGAAATAGAAACTACCTACTACACGATATGGCATGTTTTCTTTTAACATTTCTTCTTCTAATACACGTGATTGAGCATTAGTACGATAAAGGACTGCGATATCTTCATATCTTACATCTTTATTTACTAATTCTTTGATTTTTCTAATTACATATTGTGCTTCATCTCTTTCATTATAAGCACGATAATATTTAATTTTTTCTCCTACTCCACGAGCTGTCCATAGATTTTTATCTTTACGCATTTTATTATTTTTTATAACACTATTTGCTGCATCTAGGATAGTACTTGTAGAACGATAGTTTTGTTCTAAAAGAATAGTTTTGGCATCTTTATAATCTTTTTCAAAGTTTAATATATTTTTATAATTAGCTCCTCTAAAGCTATAGATACTTTGTGAGTCATCTCCAACACAAGTTATTTTTCTATTCTTTTCACTTAACATTTTAGTTAAGATATATTGTGCTTCGTTAGTATCTTGATACTCATCTATTAATATATATTTATATAGATTTTGATATTTTTCTAATACATCAGGATGCTTTTTAAATAATTCGATTGGTAATAATAATAAGTCATCGAAATCTACTGAGTTATTTCTTTGTAGTTTATCTTCATATTTTTCATATACTTCTTTTATTACTTTTTCATAATCACTTATAGCATATCTTGAATATTGCTCTGGAGACATCATTTCGTTTTTACAACTACTAATTTTATTTCTAATTGCTCTTGGATTATATATTTTAGGATCATAATTATTATCTTTTAATATTTTCTTAACAACTGTTAGTGAATCATCACTATCCATTATTACAAAATTTTTATCATATCCTAAAACACTATAATTTTCTCTTAATAGTTTTAAGCCAAATGAGTGAAATGTAGATATTTGAATGTTTTTAGCAACACTTCCTATTAATCCATATATCCTATCTTTCATTTCACCAGCTGCTTTATTTGTAAATGTAATCGCAAGTATATTATAAGGAGAGACTTTTTCTTCTTCTATTAAATAAGCTATTTTAGTTGTTAATGTCTTGGTCTTTCCTGCTCCTGCTCCTGCTATTATCAATAATGGTCCTTCATTATATAAAACGGCTTCTTTTTGTTTGTCATTCAAATTTGTTAAATCCATTTTTCTACCTACTTCCTAAGGTATATTATATCATAAGAACAAAATAAAAGAAGTGTTACTTGACACTTCTATATAATTCTTGTAATTCTCTAAATTTGACTTGTTCATCATATTCTTGTTGTTTTTTAATTCTTTCTAGTCTCTCTTTTTGTCTTTGCTCTTTTAACATTTTTAATAATAATTTATAATCATCTAAAGTTAGAGATTCTTCTAGTTTTTTAACTATTAAATCTTCTTTTGTTTCTTGTTTTTCTTCTTTTACTTCTTCTTTTGTTTCTAGTACTTCAGTTTTAGGCATAGCTTTAGCAAATCTAGGTACTTCTACTGGAGTAATATTTTCAGGAAGTACTGGTACTTTTTGTTTTACATATACCTTTTTAATTTTAACTGGTATTTTATACTCTTTCTTCAAGTAAATCATTATTAATCTATAGGCAATTAAGAATAAGATCCATACTATAAAGATAACACTAGATAATTCTATTAAAGCATGTGCTTGTTTATTTTGATAGATAGATGCTTGTGTGAAGACATCTAACTTTTTAGTAACAATTACATTTAATAGAAGAATTAATATATAATTTAGAATACAATAAATTGTGATATTAATATTTTTAATTAATGTTGAAGTCTTATAACTAAAAATACTAACATATAAAATTATATTTGTAATGATGATTGCTGCTAGATAGATAGCTACATTTGGAAAGTAGACTGCTATAAAGAAGTTATTCATCATATAATCAAACATATCAGTTATAGAATCTTTATATATAGCTAGGGTAAGTACTAAGACAACCATAGCTGCACCAAGATATAATCTTCTTGACTTCTTCATATTCTTTTTGTTAACTGAAAAGAATAAATAACCAATTATACCTAATATAAATATGGCTACTATAAATAAGTTGGAACTTTTAGATACTTCTACTAGTACACCCAATTTATCTATAAAAGACATCTTAGTCATATACCCACCCCCTTAACGATTCTTTTTTTATTCATCTACTACACTAACTAGTTCAGAAATATAAACTGTTTGTGTTTTTGAATCATTATTAGTACATGTTACTAATGTCAATGTAGTTTTTTCATAGTTACGATAAATACCTATTTTACCGGTTTTATCTTGTTTATAGATGTTAACAATGTTATATGTATAAACTTTATTTTTATAATTAATAATTAACTGATCTCCTACAGCAAGTTTATATAGGTCATTGAAGAATGCCTTCCATCCAGTACCTGAATGTCCTGCTAGGATTAAGTTTCCTTTTTCAACGTCTGGATATGTTGATCCATTTACGACTAATATATTTTTTTCAACATCATTTTCTGTTGAACGATAATCTAAAAATCCTTTTTTCAAATTAATCTTTGGTATTGTTAAGTAGCCAATATAGTTATTTGTTACTTCATCAGGTAAATTATTTTCAAGTGTTGTATTTTGTCCTTCTTCTACTTCTTCAATGTTTACAATTTCTTGTCCATTGTAGAAAGCATTAGCCATATAGTCGAATGCGACTATTTTCTTAGCTTGGACATAATTATAGGAAAGAAAGAATCCTCCTAGTAATACTACTAGGGCTCCTAGAACGCCTACTGTATTGGGAGAGATTCTTCTTTTACTATCTACTAACTTTTTGTCCATTCTTATATACAAAGACAATTCCCATACTGATTACTGCAATACCAAGAATTGTAAATAGTAGTGAATTATCAGCTGTATCTGGTACTACTACTTCTGGTGTATTTAAGAAATTAATTTGATGTGATTGATGTTCTTCATCAATTGTAAATGTAACAACATTGTTTGCTTTAATATATCCGGCTGGTGCTTGTACTTCTGATACTGTATAAGTACCATATGGTAAATCAGTAATTACATATGCTTCAGTAGTTGTAGTAAATTCTGCTACTTTTTCTCCTTTAGCATTTGTTACTTGTAATACTGCTCCAGCAAGTGGATTTTTAGTTGATTCATCTATTTTTAAGATTGTTACTGTAACTTTTTTAGCAGTGTTTCCAATCTTTACTAATAAATCATATTTTTCATCTTTAACAGTGAATGTTGTTGGTGTCTTTTTAAGACTATATCCTTCAGGAGCTTCAGTTTCCTCAACTGTATAAGTTCCAGGATTTAAGTTTCTAATAATATGTCCATTTACTGTTGAAGTCCAACTTGTAATTATTTTTCCACTAGCATCTTTTAATACTAATTTAGCTCCTGCTAATGGTTGTTTAGTTGAATTATCATATTTTAGAATAGTTACTTTAGAACTTGAAATCTCTAAAGTTACTTTTTTATTTACTGTTACTGGTTCTTTTACTAAACGACCAACGTTTTGCATGTTTTGACTAACTGGTTGATATTCATATACTTTGTAGATATATCCAGTTGCTTTAGCATTTACTGTAATATTTACTGATGTTGTAGTAACATTCTTTGATGGAACTTTTACAAAGAATTCTTCATTTGCTTTGAATGTATTCTTTTCATTTCCATTAGCATCTACGATAATTGTTCCTGTTGGAGCATTAGCTACTGAAACAGTAAATGTAGATACATTACTTAAATTAGTTCCTTTAATTGCTTGTGATACATAGTATCCATCTTTTAAAGTCATTGATGAATTACCTACTGATAAATCAAATGATGTTGTTGGATAAGCTTTATCTTTATACTTTTCACCATATGCTACTAATTCTTTAACATAATGTCTTAAGTTATAAGTATCAGCTCCTGTTACTTTGAAGGACTCACCTAAGTTGTTTCCACCTTCATTGTTGTCTAAATACCACCATACTGCAGTTTGTGTAATATAGTAGTCTTTGTCTTTATCACCAGTAATATTTTGTCCTTTTCTGATGATTTCTGCAATTGCTCTATTTCTTTCTCTTACGAAAGTAGCTGTAGTATTCTTAGCTGTATTTTTCTTCATAGTTAAGCAATATAATAATTCTCCAGATGTTGTTTCTTTAGTTGTAAAATGAATACCTCCAATGTATGATCCAACTGAATGTGGTTCACCTAAACTGATTGTCTTATCAACAGCTTTAACATTCATTAGAGATGTTCCAAATGTTGCTACCATAAGTAACAACGCACATAGGATTTTAGTTAAATTATTTAACTTTTTCATATTTCTTTCCCCCTCACTCAATGTGTAGATATTATAACACAAAATCCCTATTTTAGCAAGTAATTCTTACTTAACACACTATTATAAAAGCAATTTTTTATAATTTCAACAGGCTAATTGACTTTTTCTTCAAAAATAATCGCATTATTTATATCATAAATAGTAAATTTTTCTTCATCATAGATCATATATGAAGCATCATAGATACCTTTTGGTTTTGATATAGAACCTGGATTTAAATATAGATTTGTTTCTATTTTTTTAATAAATGGAACATGATAATGACCAAAGATTAGAATAGAATTTGTCTTATCCCAATTTGTTTCATTATAAATATGACCATGAGTTAAGTATAAATCATTATTAGTAGTTTGTAATTTATAAACTCCATCTATTATTTGAAATGGTGAAACTTCTACATCTACTTGAGTATCACAATTTCCTTTTAAGCAAATCATTTTATCTTTATATTTGTATAAAAATTCTCTTACTGCTTTAGGATCATAATCTGGCATATCCATACTAAAATATAAGTCTCCTAAAACTACTAATGTATCACAATGTAGTTCTTTAAAACGATTATCTATTAATTCTAAGTTTGTAGTTAATCCATGTATATCAGATATAAACATTATTTTCATATTATCACCATTTATAAAATAACATAAAAAAAGAGATATTACTATCTCTATTTTTTACCTATTGCAGTAAAGGATAACATTAGACCACCACATATATTTGATGAGTGTTCTTCATACCCATATTGGCCAAAAGTAAATGGCATTATGAATGGTACTCCTTTAGTTTCTTTTAAAACTTTTTCATATACTTCTTCTATTTTATCTTTTAAGACAATTCTTCTTCCAGCACAATGTATTAATATATAGGCTGCTGGAGTATTATACATTTTGTTACGTAGTTTGGCGACTAGTTCAGCAGGTGCATTTATTAACTCTTTATCTGATGCTTCTAATTGAACTATAGCTGTCCCTTTAACTACTTTATTTCCTAATCTAATGGCATCATCCATAGTAGTTTTTGTTCCCATATCATCACCAAACATAGGATGTCTTACTACCATAATATTTCCTAATGGATCTTTTATTCCTAAAGGTTGTCTTACTGATGCTGTTAATAAATTATGTCCAAATAAATCTTTGGCATTTTGATTTGTCCAATGGGCATATTTTTTAAGAGCAGACATTCCATCTATTGAAATTAGATTTCTATCATCATCTACTTCTGTGATTAAACCTACATTATTAGTTTCATTATAAGCACCTGAAAAACATGTGTTTATTTCATTATCTGTATAGAAAAAGGCTACTGCTACTCCATCAGAGAATACTTTGTCATTACAAATTATTTTCCAATTACCTTCAACTGTATCATCAGCTGCACTTCCTCCAAACATTGGAACACGTCCAATTACATCTTGAATTCCCATTAGATATTCTTCTTCTTCTTTTGGGCTTGCTACCATATAGAAATATGCTGGTGCGCGAGTAGTTTTAGCATTTTCTACTGCTTGAATTGCTACTTTTCTTCCTATTACTCTAGGATTGTTTCCAGCTTCATGACAAGCTATTCCAACTACTAGTTTTGGATCATCTAGCGTTAACATACCACTATAACCATACTCACTATTAATTACTCCATCAGGAACCATTATTCCACTACTACTTGTACAACCAATAAGTGGAATATTATGGACACTTTCTATTCCTTTTACAACTTGTTTAATATTATTTTTCACAGATGTATATAAAAAACCTAGTTTTGGATTTGATAAATCTGCTGTTGCTTGTTTAGCTGTTTCAATTCCTGCCAAAAAACTATCACTATTAGTACTATAACCAACCATTGATTTCATAGAATTACCTCCTAATAAGCTTCTTTATATATATTTAGTATATCTTCTACTGTTACTTCTCTTGGATTTCCTGGAGTGCAAGCATCATTTATTGCTTGTTCTGCTAATGTTTGCAACTTATCTTCTGGAATATTAAGAGAACGTAAATTTGGTGGTATATTTAATTGTCTATTTAAATTAAATATTTCTTCTACCACTTTTTCTATTGCTTCTTCATCAGTTAAATTATCCATATTTAAATCAAAAGCTCTTCCCATATTTCTAAATAAATCAGGACAAACTTTTCCATTGAATCTTAATACGTGAGGTAATAATACAGCATTTGCTACTCCATGAGGAGTATCAAAGTATGCTCCTAGTGAATGAGCCATAGAATGAACTATTCCAAGTCCAACATTAGAAAATCCCATTCCAGCAATATATTGAGCATAAGCCATTTTATCAACAGCATTTTTTTCTTTTTCATTTGCGGCTGCTACTATATTCTTATGAATTAATGACATAGCATTTAAATGGAACATATCTGTCATCATCCAAGCAGCTTTTGTAATATATCCTTCCATAGCATGAGTTAGAGCATCCATTCCTGTTGATGCTGCAAGTGACTGTGGCATTGTCTCCATTAAATCTGGATCAATTATTGCTGCTATTGGAATATCATGTGGGTCTACACAAACCATTTTTTTAGTTCTTTCTTCATCTGTAATTACATAATTAATTGTTACTTCGGCAGCTGTTCCAGATGTTGTAGGTAATGCAATTAATGGTAAACCACTATTTTTTGTATTTGCAACTCCATCTAAACTTACTACATCTATAAATTCTGGATTGGCCATTATTATTGAAACAGCTTTTGCAGTATCAATTACACTTCCGCCACCAACGGCTACAATAGCATCTACATTGTTTTCTTTTGCTACTTGCAATGCAGATTTTACATTACTTACTGTTGGATTAGCTTTTACACCATCGAAAATGAAATATTCACAACCTGCAATTTCTATCTCAATAGTTACCATTCTTGCTACACTTTTTTCTAATAGAGCCTTATCTGTTACAAATAGTAATCTCTTAAAGCCTCTTTCTAATATTTCATCTCTTATTTTAGCTCTTGCTCCACGACCAAAATAAGATCTTTCATTTAACACAATTCTATTGACCATTTACTTACTAGCCTCCCTATTCTTTTATATTATATCATATTTTATTTTGATAAATAGCAGTTGTAAAAAAAAATAGAAAACTTTACAGTCTTCTAATTTGTTTGTTTTTTAGAAATAACTACAGCTCCTGCAGTTAAGATTGCTACTGATAACATGAAGATAATTAAGAAATTTGCAAATGTTTTAGGATTAGTAATTGATGGTTGTTGTACTTCTTTTTTATCAGTTAATATAATCTTAAATTTTTGAAAACTATCAAATAGTTCTTGCATTTCTGAATTAATATTTGGAGCCTGAATATCTTGTTCTTCTAAGAATGTATAAAAGGCATCTATTATTCTGTCAGAATCAAAACTCATATTATCATTGAATGAGATATTTTTTGAAACATCTAAAGTAAAATCAGAAATACTTAATGTTGCTAATGTTTTTCCATTCTTTTTAAAAGTTATTTTATCAAGTAAATCTAGTAATGTATCTTGATCTCTTACTGCATTTTTGTCATATATAAGTTCTTCTATTTCTGGTGACTCTATTTCTCCAGACACAACTAATATTCCTAGAAATTGTATACTAGCAATATTTGTATCTAATGCTTTATCAATGGATGTTGCATTTAATTCTAACGTTGCAGTTGGAGCTGATCCTTCTTTAACTACTATTTTAATTTCATCATAATCTTGTTTTACATATTTATCTAAATTTTTACATAGTTTTTGTCTAGTTTCATTAACTCTATCATTTGAATAACTTACTATATCTAACTGTTGTTGTCCTTCTACTTCTTTTAATAAATTTCCTAGGCCATATTCTTCATCTGAAATACTATTCTTTTCACCATAATTTATGATAGGTCCATTATCAGACATTTTATCACAAAGACTACCTTCTATTAATGGCAATGTAAAAGTTTCACCTGGAATGTAACTAGTATTGTAGTAATCTTCATCATTTACTTTATCGTGATCAACATATAGTCGACTTAAAAGAAAATCTCTAATTGAAACATCAAACGGAATTCTATCATGTGTATCTTCATATACATAGATTGTTTTTGTTTTGGCAGAAACTAATTGTGGTACTAAAAGTATTCCTATAATTAATAAAAATAGTGCTTTTCTTATTTTCATACACCCACCTCTATTATGAAGTAAATATATCATAGAATAATAGAAAAAAAAGATGTATTATTTTAATACATCTTGTGATTTTGAATTTAGTGTTAGGTCTCCTCTTCGTCCATCTAGATATGCATAATATCCTGCTGCTGCTATCATGGCAGCATTATCTGTACAATACTTCATAGGTGGAATTGATAATTCAACATCTAATTCTTTAGCAAGTTTTTCCATAGCAGAACGTAATCCTTTATTAGCTGCTACTCCTCCTGCTACTATTACACTCTTAGCATTTTTTTCTATTATTGCTTTACGCATTTTATTAACTACAGATTCAACTGCAACTTCTTGGAAAGAGCAAGCTAAATCTGCTTGATTGATTTTTCTTCCTATTTGATCTTCATGATGAGCTAAATTAATTACAGCACTTTTTAAACCACTAAATGAGAAATTATAACTATCATCTTGAAGTGGTATTGGTAGTTTATATGAATGTTTTCCTTCTGCAGATAATTTATCTACTTTAGGTCCACCTGGATATTCTAATCCAATTACTCTTGCTACTTTGTCATAACATTCTCCAATAGCATCATCTAGAGTACCACCAATTTTATTAAACTCATAATGTTTTGGCATTTCTATTATTTCTGTATGTCCACCACTTACTACTAAAGCTAATAATGGGAATTTTAATTCATTTACTAAACTATTGGCATAAATATGTCCAGCAATATGATGAACTGGAATTAATGGTTTTCCATTTACAAAAGCTAATGTTTTTGCAGCTTCTAATCCAACTAATAAAGAACCTATTAGTCCTGGACCATAAGTTATGGCAATTCCATCGATATCTTTCATTTTCATATTTGCTTTTTTTAAGCATTCTTCTAATACTATAGTAATATTTTTTACATGATGACGAGAAGCTATTTCTGGTACTACTCCACCGAAGTCTTTATGCACATCTATTTGAGATGCTACTACTGTTGCAATTTCTTCAGTACCATTTTTTACAATTGATGCACTTGTCTCATCACAACTACTTTCTATTCCTAATATATACATATTCTTTTTCATACTATGCCTCTTTTCACTACTTAATTTTATCATAAAAGACTCTTATAGTTAAGAGTCTTTTTTTCTTTCCATTAAAATTCCATCTATTCCTTGATAATAACCTTTTCTAATTGCTTTCTTTTCAAAATTAAATTTTTCATAAAGTGCTATAGCTGGATAGTTATCAATTTTTACTTCTAAAGTAATATCTTTATCCACAGTTTTTGTTAAAAACTCTAATAGCTTTGTTCCAAATCCACAATTTCTGTGGATTTCTAAAACTTCAATTTGATTAATTTCTACTCTTTCATAGATATCACTAAAATATAGAAATCCTATTATTTCATTATCTTCTATTAATAATAAATATTTAGCAAAAGGATTATTAGTAAAATCATTTTGTACTTCTTCCTTATTTAAAAAACTATTATCAATAATATCAATATTTTCTTTAGTTAGTTCTTTAATCATTTAATTTACTTTCTTCTGCTTCTGTTAATTTTAAATACTCTGGATTAACAGCATGTGGATTAACATTCTTTTTATCCTTAAATGTTTCTACTATTTTTAAAATATCTGGATTATATTTTTCTTTAGTAGGAAAATCTTCCATGTCATCATTAGATATTATATAGTAGTCATCTAATTTTTTTAATTCTTTTTTCAAGTCAGCAATTTTAATGTGTTGTGGTTTTAATATTTCTTTTTGCTCTTCATCATATATCGCTGCATAAACATATTTTCTTCTTGCATCTATTACTGGCACATGATTAGTTTTTTTCTTACTTGATAGTGACATTGCTTCTAAAGCAGATATTGTTGTTATAGGAATGTTTAAGTCCCAAGCATATGTTTTTGCTATAGTAATACCTATTCTAATTCCAGTAAAACTACCAGGTCCATTAACAACTATAATCTTATCTATATCTTTTGGAAAAAGAATATTCTTTGTAAAAAGATTAGCTATTTCTGGTAATGCTTCTTCTGATAAAGTAGTCCCAAACTTTCTTTTTACTTGATCAATAATTCTATCTCCTTCTACGATTGCTGAATAAAGATAAGCTGATGATGTATCTATATATAGATATCTCATAATACCGCCTCACATAGTTCTTCATATTTTCTTCCATGAGGAGTAATAACTATAATACGTTTGTTTTCATCTTCCATAGAATTTTTTATTTTAATATCTAAACGTTTTTCAGGTAAATAATCAGGTATCATATCAGCCCATTCAATAATGGTAACACCTTTTTTATTATAGTATTCTTCTATTTCTAGATCTCCTACTTTTCCTTCTAAACGGTATACATCCATATGATATAATGGCATATCACCAGATGTATATTCCTTAATAATTGTAAAGGTTGGAGAAGTAACTTCTTCTTTTACTTCCATTGCTTTAGCAAAACCTTTAGTAAATATAGTTTTTCCACTTCCTAGATCTCCTTTTAAGCAGATAACCATATTAGGGAATTTTTCTGATTCTAGATTTTGAGCTAATTCAATAGTCTCTTCTTCTGAATATGTTGTTATTTTATAATCCATTTCTATCACCTATTCATATTATATCAAAAAAAAAGAGTTATACAACTCTTAATTACTGGAAATTGACATATCTTTTATATGTAAAGATGGAGCTCCTGAATTTGCTCTTTTAAATTCGATAGTATTTGATATATCAATTATATTTGACAATAGTTCAAATATAGTAGTTGTCAATATGCAAGTTTCAAAACTGTCAACCATAATACCATTCTTTACAATTACTCCTGTAATTTGGACAGATATTGCTCCTGTTGTTGGATTTAATACTACTCCACCAGTAGATTGATAATCTTTGATATATAACCCATTATTAAGATCTTTTAAAAGTTCTTTTTCTGTTTTTTTACCTGGTACTATGTAAATGTTTCTAACATCTATTGATCCATAACCATTGCCAGTTGACTTTTTATTGTCAATTATAGCTTCTTTGTTATTGTAAAGGAACATCTTTAATACTCCATTCTCTACAATTGTCTTTTTATATGTTTCAGTTCCTTCATTATCAAATTTATTATAACTTGGATATGATTTATTAGTTGGATCTTCAATAATAGTAATCTTATCACTAAATATTTTTTTATCTAACTTATCAGCAAGACATGAATATTTTTTTCTTACATCTTCTTTTGATAAAAGACTGGCAAAAGCACCTAGTATTTTTGATGTAAATGTTGTTGATAAAATAACATTATACTTTTTAGATTCTAATACTACTTTGTTAATAGAAGATACTGCTTCATCTATTAATTTGGATATAAATGAATCTATATCTATATCATTAGTAGTTTTATATAAAACATCACTAATATTGCTAATATCATCGTTATTTTTAGTAGTAACTTCTGTATATATAGCACATATATTTTTTATTGAGGTAATATCTAATCCATATGAATTAGTTATATTCTTTGTTATTCTTTCTAATTGAAAGTCTGTTTCAATATTAGTTATATAATTACTTTTATCTTTCTTTTTATGAGCAATAATAATTTCTTCTATTTGTTTACTGATATCAAAGTCTAATTCTTCTGCTTCATCATTTATCTCTTTTTTATCTTCTATATATACTTCTTTATAGTCTGTTTCAATATTATTTGCCTTTACTATTAACTCTCTAATAATGCTTTCATCTAAATAATTAGTATCCATTTTTATATCTTTATTATTTATTTTAGCAGTTATAGAATAGCTGGTATTATTTGAAGTAGTTAAGCTCTTTTGTTTTTCATTTAATATTTTAGTTTCTACTGATTTGTTTATAAAAGTAGTTATTTGTAATGGATTTATTTTATTATTTTTTGCTAAAGCAATAAACTCTTTTGTTGTCATTATTCGCTACCTCCTACTAAAATATTTGATACTTTAATTGTTGGTTCTCCTATTGTTACATGAATATTTCCACTTATACTTCCACAATATCCTGTACCTAATGATAAATCATCTGATACCATTTCAACTTCTTTCAAAATTTCTTGTCCTTTTCCTATTAATGTTATACCTGTTAACATATCAGTAATTTTTCCTTTTTCTATTAAATAACTTTCATCTACTGAAAAGTTAAAATCTCCAGTTTTTGGATCAACACTACCTCCACGCATTGATTTGCAATAAATACCATAATCAATGCTCTTTATCATATCTTCTATCTTATCATTTCCTTTATCAAGATAAGTATTATTCATTCTAGATGTTGGCGGATATAAATAACTTTCTCTTCTAGATGATCCTGTTAGTGGATGATTCATTTTCTTAGAATTAAACATGTCAACTAAATAACTTTTTAAAACACCTTTTTCTATTAAGATATTCTTTTGTGTTTTTGTTCCTTCACTATCTATTATTGAACTTCCCCATTCATTTTCTATAGTTCCATCATCTATTAATGTTACTTTTTCACTTCCAACTACTTTATTTAATTTATTTGATAAGACACTAAGAGAGTCTGCTACTGCTGTTGCTTCTAGAGCATGACCACACGCCTCATGGAATATTACTGCCCCAAATCCTGGTCCAATAACAACTGGTACTTTTCCACCTTTAAACTTTTTAGCACTTAGTTTTTTTACAGCCACTTCTGCTAAATCATTAGCAAAATCTTTATAGTTGAAATTGTCTAAACATTCATATCCACATCCCATACCAAATGATGAGAATGTATCTTCCATAATATCGCCTTTTTTAGCATATGGAACACAATATACTCTTGTGACTATCTCCTTAGATGTTTTATATAAGCCATTTGAATTGGTAATTGTATATTTTTTATCCGCTTCATAAATACCAACTCTTACTTGGTTAATATATTTACTATAATCTCTTACTTCTTTATCAATAGCTTTTAATAATTTGATTTTATCTTTTATTGGATAATCATTATGCTCAATTTTTACTTGTGGATATAATATTTCTTCATTATTTAATTTTATTTTCTTTTCTTGCTTATTTTTATTTTGAATATTAGATAATAATATATCTATTTCTTTTTTTATATTAGTTATTTTTAAATTATTTGTTGCTGCATAATAACAATTGTCATTATGGAATACTCTAATACCTATTCCTTTTGTATTATTACCTTTAATATCTTCTAATTTAGAATCATTTAATATGAAATTTTTCATTGATTTTTCTTCATAATAAAGTTCAGCAAATTCAACTCCAGATGAAATAATATAACTTAATAGTTCTTCATATTGCTTTTTATTCATTTTCAATCACCATTTTTATTATACACAAAAAAAATATATCACTCAAATGATATATTTATAAACAAAAAAAAATTCTTGGCAACTTCCTATCTTCGCATTCACTATTTTCGGCGTTTAGTGGCTTAACTTCTGTGTTCGGGATGGGAACAGGTGTACCTCACT
>CAMOYT010000032.1 GCA_946630315.1 uncultured Bacillota bacterium
TTTATTTACATACATCAATCCACTTTATATAATTAGAGTATTTTTCTAATTCATTAATACTTAGTTTAATAGCACTATTTCCACTACCACAAGCTGGATATACATATTTATGTTTCTTTAGGGAAATATCTAGATATACTTCTACATTATCTTTTATAGCAAATGGACATACTCCACCTGGTGCATGACCTATTATTTCTTCTACTTCATCATAATTTATCATTTTAGCTTTAGTAGAAAAGACTTCTTTAAACTTTTTATTATCTATTCTTGATTCACCACTTACTACTATTAGTATAGGGTTAGGTATACTAAAAGATAGAGTTTTTGCAATCTCATCTTCTGTAGTTCCTAAGGATTTAGCAGCATCAGATACTGTTTTAGTAGATGAAGTTAATTCAATTATACTTTTATCTTTATTATATTTTTTAAAATAATCTTTTACTTTTTCTAATGACATATTTTCCTCCTTTTAAATAAAAATAATGCTTTTGGCATTATTTTATTACACTACATGTTTCTTCTTCTATCCAATCTAGATATTCTTTACATGGACTATATAAATCATAGACAGCAAATTCAAATACTGAATATGAATGTATTCTTTTTACTACTTGATATATTTCATCTAGTAAATCTTTTTTTGTTTTTATATGGAGTAAGTACTCTTTTGAGTTTTCTCTTTCTCCTATCCAATTCCAAGTATTGTTAGCTTCAATTACTTGACAAGAACAGGCAAGTTTCCTATATAGTAATGTATTTATTACTTCATTTAACTCTACTTTCTTATCAAAAGCAATTTCAATCATACAATACATAGGAATCACCTCTACGCCTTTATAGTGTAACATAATTATGAGATTTGTAAAGTTAAAATTATCTTTTTGCATGTACTACTAGTCTATATCCATCTTCTTTAGTACATGTACTTAGAGTTAATATTTGAGTAGTATTATCTAAATCTACATTTAGATTATAAATACTTCTATTTTTTATAGTACTTAGGAATTCTTTAAACTCATTATCTTTAAAATTAGTTTTTAAATAATAATCTTCTTCTTTTATTTCATATATTGAAAATACTTGGTATGATAAACTACCTGAATTAGTAGTTAGTACTATTTCTCTATTACTTAGATTATTTAAGTAATTAGTTTCTTTTAACTTATTTAATGTTCCAAACATAGATCCATCTAATCTATTATGAGCATATATAATTATATTTTTATCATTTAGATTATTTCTATAATCTAGGAATACCCATCCAGCATCACTTTTATTCTTAAAGAAGTTATGACTTAGATAGTAATTATTATTAGTAGTTTTAACAACTGGATAATCAATATTAGTATTATTTACTATTAACCAAGCTATACTATCACTATTTATATCTTTTAAGTTATTAAAATCTATTTTATGAGCAGTAGTAGTATTAATACTTATATCTTCTAATATTACTTTATCTTTTATTTCTTTTAATTCTTCTTTTGTTTCTTTATTATTAATAAACCAAGTTATTACTTTATATAAAGATATTATTACTAAGATAATTAATACTACTTCAAATATTATTTGTATTTTCTTTTTCATAATTATACTCCTAAAAAAATAAGTAAGATATCTTACTTATTTTATTATAACATATTAATTATTTTTTATTAATTTCTTTGTATTAATTAATAATAATGTTGAAGATATAGATAGTATTGTTACAAATAGTAAAATATTATCTTTAGTCTTTGGATTAGTTATTTTATCTTCTTCTCTTTTATTTATTGTATTTGTACTAGTATTATCATTACTACTATTTTCTACTTTAGTATCTTTATAAGCTACTGTATATGTTGAGAATAAATTAGATTTAGCTGTTAATGTACCATCATTATTATTAGTAGTATCTAATTCTTGGGCTACTCCTTCATGAACTCTTATTATTACGAATTCTCTTTCTGTATCTTCTGGTACATTTTGTAATTCTTTAGGTATTTCTAATGTTACTTCTAATTCTTCTTCTGTTTCAGAAACTGTACCTAATTCTTCTCCTTTATCTGTTACTTCTTGTATTATTACATCATAGCTTTTTCCTATTTGATAATCTTCTTTTAAGATATTATTTACTAGTTCTTCTTCTTCATCTTCTAAGTTATCTAATGATGATTTAATCATCTTTAATGAGATATTATTTGGATCTAGTACTATGTACATTTTATCTTGTCTTTGTCTACATACTACTCCTTCTTCTAAGTAATCTCTTGATACATTATATTTATATACTCCACCTTTAGCATTAATTTTAGATTCACTACCACGTAGAGTTAATGCACCATTATATTCTCCATCTAAGATGTTTACTACTCCATTAGATATTGCTTGTACTTGTCCTGATACTTTAGCATTTTCGACATTTAATATAGCATTTGTACTAGAAGCTAGAGTTGAGACAGTAGCATCTTCTATTAATACTTCAGTATTATCTCCTTCAGCAATTAATAGTACTTTAAAATTACCACCTTTTATTGTACCTTTTTTAGTTATTCTTACTCCTGCATTAAATGTACCATCTTTAATAGTAATACTATTATTACTTATTACTTGTCCTTGTACTGTTATATTTGTTATAGATAATGTCTTATTATTTTGAATAGCTATAGTAGTTCCTCCTGTACGAGTAAAACTACCTCCTTTAATTGTTGCTTTTCCTTCATTTAATAAGTTATATGCTCCACCTGTATATTTACCATTTTCTATTATAATAGTACCTTTATTAAGTATTAGACTTGGATCAGTTACTTCATTATAATCATTAGATACTTCTCCATTACCTTTAATAGTTAATGTACCTTCATTATAAATAGTTGCATAATTATCAATTACTCCACTAATCTTATGATTATTTAAATCAAGTACTACTTCTTTTCCTTCTGGTATATGTATTCCTGTTGTTATGTCTTCTGTTAATTTTAAATCACTTGTTACTTCTTTAGCATTTACTGTCATAGTTAAAGAAAGTATTGCAATAAATATAAATAATAATTTCTTTTTCATAGGCTCCTCCTATTCTAATATAATTATAAATCTATTATATTTTTTTTACAACGAATATTTAATTGTTGCTGTCAATTAAAGTTCCTCCCCATTCTACTAAGGTAAAGCCAGATCTAGTAACTTTACTTAGTTTTTGTTCTGGTACTTTAATCTTATTATTTAATGGTTTATATTCCATTAATATTCTTATCTCTGTATTTGGTTTTGGTTCTATACTCATTGGTATTAATTCATCTAAGTTAGTTTCAAAATATATGTAATTATATTTATTCTTTTCTAGTATTGGTAACCAATAAACAATAAACTCTTCTCTTTCTTTATAATTTAGACCTAATAGTTCTAATTTTTCTTCTAAGAAGTTAGATACATCTTTTCCTGATACTACAAAACCATCTTTATGCATACTAATATTTTTAATATTACTTTCATAATATAGAGCATAATATTCTTTATTTTGATATGTAATTTTACCATTTTTATCTACTGTTACATTCCAACCATTTTTATACTTAGGATATGTTGTTAATAAGTCTTTTTCATTTAACATTTTAATATTAACATTAGTAGTTTCTTCTGGATATAAATAAATAATTGGTTTTTTAGCAACAGGCATAACACTATTCTCATCACAATATGGATGATTAGTTACTTGATAAGTATTTACTACTTTTTTATTAGTAGACTGCTTATCTACTTTTATTAAGTATCCACTATATAATGGTGCACAACTTCCACATTTAGATCTATATGGAATAGTTACAATTATCTTATCTTTGGTATATTCAATATTATTAGGTTTTAATATTACTTCTCCGCATGAATCATATTCTACATTTACTAAGACATATGAATTATTATTAAAATCTAATTTATCTAATTTTTTAGTTAATTTATGATTACTAATGTAATTTTTATAATCATTATAGTCTTTAAATAAATAATTATTATCTTCTGTTGCATCTACTTTATAGGCTTCTATAATATTTAGTTTATTATCATTATTAATTATTAATAGAATAATCATTCCTATTAAAAATACTAGTATAATACATATTATTATTAAGATTATATTTTTATTTTTCATATATTTCTCCTATATTTTCTACTATTAAATTATATTTATCTTTATACTTTAAATATTTATTTTTATTATTAATAGTCCATATTAATATTTTATATTTCTTAGATAGTTTCTTTAATAGCTTTTTATCTAAATTAGATGATACTGATAAGAAGTCTGGTTTAGATATGAATCTAGCATAACTTGTTCTTATTAGTCTTGATTTAAAATCTTTTTTTGCTGGTATTAATAAACCTCTTATGTAATTAGGTCTATTTTTTCTAAACCATTTTACTATGTAGGGATTAAAACTTTTAACAGCAAACTTACCTTGATAGTTATCTAGTAGTTTTACTGCTTCTTGTTCTAATGTACCTACTTCATTATCATATTTTAATTCTATTATTAATGGTACTTTTCCATTTACTAAGTCTAATACTTCTTTTAGAGTTGGTATTTTAAATAGTTTGTTTTCTTTTAATAATTCTTGATAAGTATAATCTTTTATATTTTTATCTATACCTACTAATCTTTTTAAATTATCATCATGAAATACTACTATTTCTTTATCTTTTAATAAATGAATATCTAATTCTATTGGGTATTTTTCTTTTATTGCTTCTTTAAATGCAGGAATAGTATTTTCTATTAATTTATTATTATGTAATCCTCGATGAGCAATATAATGAGTAAATAGAAAATCTATATTCTTATTTAACATATTGTTTATTAGCTTCCTTTACTTTAGGTGATTGCCATTCATACCAATCATCTGTATAGTTTCTAGCATAATACATAGTATTTGGATAATGACTTGCTAAGTCTCTATATTCTTCTGTTATTCTTTCTTTAGGCCAAGTTTTAGTCCAACCTAAATCTTTTGATAAAAAACTATCTTTATTTTCAATAAATTTAATAACTGATTCTTTATTATAACTATCAGATGTTGTTAAAACTTTCATATATGTAGCATATTTATCTAATAGTTCTTGATCAGCAAATAATACTTCTCCATATATTATTGGTATCCATCTATTTAATGAATATGTAACATTTGGAAAAAAATTACAACCCTCTTCTGGTAGTGCTATTGACTTAGCAGCATCAAATCTGAACCCATTTACTCCTAAATCGGCATATTCATTTAACATATTTATTACTTTTCTTTGGACTTTTTCATTATTTGGATTAAGTCCTGGTAATCCCATACAATAATTAGTTACTTGGTATCTATCTTTCCAATTAGTAATTGGAGCTTTTATTTTCCAACAATCTGGGTCTTCTAATAATTCTCTATCACCATAGGGATGTGGTGTTAGTGGTTCTTTGTCTGATAAGTTAGCTAAATGATTTACTACAGTATCGGCAATAATTATTATTCCATATCTATCTGCTTCTCTACATAAATCTCTTAATTCTTCTTTAGAACCTAATTTATTACCTAATTCAAAGTTTAGAGGTTGATACAACATCCACCATTCTTTAGAAGAGTCATCTTTAGTATGTTGTAGTGGTGATATTTGTACTGCATTAAAACCTTGCTCCTTTATAATTGGCAATAATCTTTTAACGTCATATAATGGACAATCAAATAAACTCAATATTCTCATATATTCATCCTACCTTATACTTGTATTATACCATTTCTGTTTATTCTTTAATACTTTTATGTGAAATTATATATTAATTGTGATACTAATAATTAAATAAAAAACCGATAGTTGAATACTATCGGTTTCAATTAACAATTTTTTTGGAATTTTACACCACTACTGCTATAATGTGTTCCATCTTTTTCTATATGTAGGTCTACTGAATTTTCAATACATACTGATCCTTTACTAGAATCTGCTAACCAGAAGACAACTCCTCCATTTCTTACAACTCCGCCCCATTTAAGAACGGCATTATCTTTTGCTTTTATTACTCCACCATTTCCACAAAGAAGACATCTATCTTCACCGCCTTTTACTGTTTGGACTGTTCCTCCTGTGATAGTTACAGTTCCGCCTTGGGCATTTATTCCGGTTCCTCCCCATTTTCCTGATTTAGTAGCGTTAACATATATATGTCCACCTGTCATATTAAATGAACCTGAGTTTATAAGAACTCCTCTAGCATATCCACTTTCGCTTCCTGATCCTGATTCTATTTTTCCGGCGGACATATTCATTGTTCCTCCAGTAATTTTTACGGCTTCGCATCCAGCATATGTATCTGTTTTATATGGACTATCTATAGTTCCACCTTGAAGATTAACAGTTCCACCTGAACATTTTATAGCTGCACGTTCTTGATTAGATGTTTCAATTGTACCAGCAATTATGTTAAATGTTCCGTTTTTAATTTCAAATTCATTTGCTGTCAGTTTTAATCTTTTTCCTGATGAATCAAATGTTAAAGTTTTTGAGGCATTTAAAACTGGATTACTTGGATCTTCTGTTTTATCAATTATCAACCAAATCTTTTTATTAGTTGATGTTCCATCCATAGCACTTCTTAAGGTAGCAAATAATGTTCCATCACTATTTTGATATGGATAATCTTCACATCTTTTATCCATTTGACAAGCCTGTGATTGTACTGGTGCGGCACCACAAGTATGAGATGTATCTAAGTTAGAATAATATGTTCCAGTACGAGTTTGCGTTCCTGTTCCACATGGTGGGTTGTTTGTACAAGTTCCCCAATTTCCATATACTGGCGTTTTAGATTCACAATGATCTATTTGATAATTATGTGATTGACAATTCCTTTCATTTAAAGCTTCATCTTTTACAACAACTAGTATTTTTCTATATCCTTGTCCTTCTATACTTCCTGTTTTTGTTGATGGTGAAACATTCTTTCCCCAGTTTTTATATGTTATATCACCTATTTTTTTGTCATTTGTAGTACTATCTGTATACCAATCCCAATTATATGTATCTGCAGTAAAACCAAATGTGAATACTACTTGTGGAGCATAAGTCCAGGTATTTTTAGCTAAGATGCTTCCGTTGGCTCTTGCAGTTACTGTAGGGCAATTTGGTGCTGTTCTATCTATTAACATATTTACATTAATATATGATGTATTTCCAGCTGCATCAGTAAAAGTAAATCTTCCATATCTATGTCCTTCTGCTGTTAATGAATGAGAATATTTTTTTGTAGTAGTATAAGCTACTTTACCAGTAACATCAAAAGTCTCATTTTTGCTTCCTTCTGTTATAGTAGTATAGCCACTTCCATTCTTAGCAATACCAGCTTTATTCCAAGCCCATCCTTTACTACCTAAGGCATAATTATCTGTTCCTGTTACTTCGAAACATACTCCATATGGATAATTAGCAGCATTTAGCCAACCATTTGCATTACTAGTTAGAGATGATGAATTAAATGTTCCTGTACTTGTTGCATCATTAACACTAAAGTGTCCCATACTATTACCTGTTTTATTACCATTTTTATCACATTTATAAGCATTTACTGTAATGCTTGGTTTTGTTTTATCTATATATGTAGTAACTTCACATCTTTTTTCATTTCCTTCAATATCCTTTATTGTAATATAGTCTGTTTTATTTTCTTTAGTAAATGTCTTTGTATATTTTTGTTTTTCACATCCAGAACCATCTTGATCATCACATTCTATAGTAATAGTTCTTTGTGTATTAACCCATAATTTTACTCCTTCTGGCTTATCAGGATTATCTTCATCTTTAATAATGCATTTTGGTGGAGTTTTATCTTGATAATCATTAATAAATGCCCCACTATTACTATTACCATTAATATTAGTTGCAGATACTATTACTTTTATTTTTTTACTTCCATGTAATGTGTATTTTGATAAATCTATTTTCTTTGATATTTTATATTCTCTACTTTCTACGGTTCCTGAACTCATTAATTGAACATATTTATTAGTATTATTGTCAAAATAATAAAGTGTATAAGTATAACTCAATAATTTAACAGTACTATCGCCACTTCCTTGGATATCTATTGTTACATTGGCTGTTTTTAAGTCTTCTATACTTCCTGGAAAATTAACATCAAGTGTTGGTGTATCTACTTTTACTTGCTCTTTTGCTTCTCTATCTGGTTTACAAGTTAAATATGCTGTATATGAGTAATCACTTTTTCCATATTTAAAGACATTTACATATGTTTTTTCTTCATCACATTTAGTCTTTCCGTTATAAGTAGTTAAATCACTTTTTAAATAGTTAGCCTCTCTTAACTCTTTTGCAGTTATTTTAGTCTTTTTACCTATTATTTTTGGTAATTTAGATTTGTTTGATTGAACATAGCTTTGAGCTGCCAAAACTAAGTTCTTTTCTGAATTTTTATAATACTCTTCATGGGCCTTAGATAATATTCTTGTTACAGCAACAATACCTATTATTGAAAGTATTCCTAAAATTGTTACTGCTGCTAGTAACTCAATCATTGAAAAGCCTTTTTTATTGTTTCTCATTTTCATATACTCCACCTATTATTATTATAACAAAAAAGAGTTAGTTTAACCAACTCTTTATTAATTTATATAATTGTTTACTAAATATTACACTTAATATAAATGTTTTTTATTTTTCAATAATAATTTTAATGAGTAATACATAGAAGCAATTACTAATATAATTAAATATATTTTTATTGATTCTCCACCAAATAATGTTTTAGGATTTATTATACTTTCTTTTTCATAATCTACTTTGATTTGTACATCTTCTTCTGGCATATTAAATACATATTTTCCATCTACTTCTTTTACTTCTATATCTAGTCTATTTCCATCTTTATCTACTAAATAAACATCTTTTACTTTATAACCTTTTTTATCTTCTATTTTAAATGATACTTGGTCATTTGCATAATACTCTTTTTCATCTAAATTTATTGAATCACCTTCTGCTTCATATTTAGGTAATTCTTCTAATGTAGCATCTATTATTACATTTTTATTTGGCATTGTAAATGTATATGTATTGTTATTATTAGTTAGAGTAATATCTAAAGTATTATTAGATTCATCTTTTAATACTACTTCAGATACTTTATAACCATGTGGTGGATTGACTGTAAATGTAGCTGGTTGTTCTTCTTCTACACTTTCTTCAGCAATCGTAATATTTTCATTATTAGTAGTAAATTTATAGAAACTCTTTAATAATCTATAATTAGATACTAATTTTATATCTTTATTAGGCATTTTAAATGTATTATTTTTAATTGTAATATCTAATTCATTATCATCTAAATCATATATTTTAGTATTTAAATATTTATATCCAGTTCTTTCTTTAGGTGTTATTTTTATTTGTTCTGTTGCTTCTGCTTCTTCTTTAGGTACTTCAATATATTCATCTGGAATAATACGATATTGTTTTTCTACTTCTGCATTATATGGGAAGTCTTTTGTTCCATTTCCAGATAATAATACAGCACTATTTCTTAGTGATATCATTGGTCTTATTCCTGCATTATATGTAAATGTATACATATTTAGCATTCCTTTAGAGTTTGGATACATATTTTTATTTTGTACATATGGAGTCATTGACCAATATGAATAACCTTTATTTACAAATGTCTCTGTTTGTGTCTTTTTTAATACTTCTCCTGCATATGTTGCTTCATCAGCATTAATAATAGCAGTTGGATAAGTTAATTTCTTATTTCCTTCTTTAGAAAATACTGTGAAACTATCCTCAATATTTTGACATTCTAGAGTTGGCTTTCCAGCTTCTAGTCTTGTACGTGAATCAAATACACCATTTACTTGTGTTCTATCATTACACCATACTGTATCTTCTAATTCTTTTACATGATCTAACATATTTTCTTTAAACCAATTATCTAGATATTTTTTAGCAGATGAATCTGTTCCATTTACATCTCCATTACCTGAATCATACATCCATCCATATTTTGGTGCATCATTAGAGTTATTGAATTCACTTTTTCCTATTGCTAGGGCTTCTTTTTCGTTATAACATTTATTATTATTTGGAACACCTGCATATTCTAATTTTATTCCACCTGTTGATGTTGTTCTTATTATTTCCCAACAATATCCAGCATATATAATATGATTATTAGATATATTACCTCTATAATATATTATTGGATATTTATCATCCTTAGTACTACCTATCATATATATACCTTTTCCATTAGTATCACTAGATACTTCAGAAAAGTCTATTCCATTAGGATTAGTTACATAAGTTGATGCAATATCATCTCTAGTAGCAAGTCCTTTTAAATGATCATATAATAAGTCTTCTGCTTGGACATTAATAAAACTTATACAAAATAAAAACAATAAACAAATAAATAATTTCTTTTTCATATTATCACCCTATTCTCTATCATAAAGTAATTATAATATATTTTTTATGTTTATTGTATATACATTTTATTTTTTTTGTATGTTTTTTTGATAGTCCTCTAAAAAGCTATGATATTTACCATCTTTTTTAGTACCTAATACACAATTTAAATTTACATTATCTAGACTTTTAAAGATATTATAATCTATATTATTATTTATCTTTTTTAAGTCTTTTATTAGTTCTTTTACTTCTTTTCTTTTACTTACTCCAGTTACTTCTTGGTAATGCTCTTTAGTAAATTTACAAGCACAATTTAAGAATTCTAATTTATTATATTTAGACCAAGCAATAATATTGTCTTCTTCTACTAAGTAAAGTGGTCTTATTAATTCTAATCCTTCAAAATTTTCACTATGTAATTTTGGCATCATTGTTTTTATTTCAGAACCATAAAACATAGAAAGAAGAGTTGTTTCTATTACATCATTAAAGTGATGTCCTAAAGCTATCTTATTACAACCTAATTCTTTTGCATGATTATAAAGACAACCTCTTCTCATTCTAGCACATAAGTAACAAGGACTTTTATCTACATCTACAACTATGTCAAATATATCACTTTCAAATATTTCTAAATCAATATTCATTCTTTTAGCATTTTCTATTATCTTTTCTCTGTTTTCTTTAGTATATCCAGGATCCATACATACATAATGAGCAGTAAATGGGTATTTACCATGACGAGCTAATTCTTCTATACACTTTGCTAAAAGAAATGAGTCTTTTCCACCACTAATACAAACCATAATATTATCATTTTCTTTTATTAATTCATAATCAATAACTGCTTTTACAAATTTAGCCCAAATATCTTTTCTAAATTTTTTTATAATACTTCTTTCTATTTCTTTATATTCTTCCATAATTACTCCTTATCTAAGGCATCTTTTAAGTCTTTAGTAATATGTCTTGGTCCTCTTATTGCTTTTACTCCTAACTCATTTAATCTTTTAAATGTATATTTATCTTTTGGATAAGACTTTAATACTTCTAAGTACATTGCTTTACCATTCTTTTTTGTTCTTTCATAAAAGTAATCTTCATTTACTTTTGTTGCTTTAGTTTTATATAAAAGAGCACTATATGGACTTCCTACATAAATATAGACTATATCTCCTACTTGAATACTACTTGATTGTTTCCATAATACTTCTTTATTAGAATCAAAATAATCTATTACATCAAAGTAATTAGCATTTGCTGGTACTATCCATTCTTTAGATATTTCTGTAAACTTATGACTTTTCTTGATTAGTTCAAATATTTCTTTATCATTTAGAGTATCATCTAAAGGAATACTTATCCATGATTTTTTATTCATATGATAAGCTTTATAATAACCTTTTTTAGTAAGTAAATCTTCTATTTCTTTTTCATTTAATTTTATATTTAATACTTCAATATCTTTGTCTTCATTACTTATTTTATTCTTATTAATATGCATGATAATACCATACCATTTATCATTATTTCTAAATACTGCTCCTTCATAGTCTTCCCATAAGAATTCTGGTATATTACCATATTCTTTTTTTATTAAATTAGTTATTCTATTTGATTGGGGATATATAAAATAGCTTTCTATAAAACACTTGTCTTTTATATCTAGTAGTACTTTTAATACTTCTTCTTTTACTGTATTTACAAAAGTACCTTCACTTTCTACATATATAGCTGTATATTCTTCATCTAAATCTTTATCTATAACTTTTATGGATACTTCTTCATTGATTTCTACTATTAGTTTAAAATCATCTAATATATCTTTGGTATATGTATAAATATTATTATTTTTAATAAAACCATATTTAGATAGGGTTTTTGTATTTACTTTACTTTTTTTAAATACTTCTTTAATATTCATAAAATCACCAGATTTATTATAACAAAAAAAGATATTTTATTAAATATCTTTTATTTTACTTCAGTTTTCCATAATCCGTGTAGATTACAATATGCATAAATTGTCATATTATCTTTTACTTGGAATGTTGCGGTTGGTTCAAATCCAGGTTCTAGATATATTCTTTGTACTTCATCATCTGATTCTACTGCAATCCACTCAATATAGTGTTCTTCTTCCATAGGATGTTCTGTCTCTCCTACTGTTACAATTAGTTTATCACCATCTATTTCATATACTGGAACATGTTTTTCTTTTGCAGCATCTGTTGTATTAGCAGTTAATTCTTTCATTTCTTCGCCACAACACATAACAACTGGACAACCTTCATGTAGTAATTCAACTACTTTTCCACATTTATTGCACTTTAAAATCTTCATAATTCCTCCTAAATAGATGCTTCATAAATCTTTTCAATAGCATCACCTAATGTTTTATTATATTCTTCTTCAGTTTGATTAACATTAAGATCTTGAAGTAGTGCTCTTGAGAATGAAGCAATCATACGATCATTTTTCTTTAATAAATCACAAGCAACATCAGTAGTATATCCACCTGATAATGCTACTATTCTTACTAAGCATTCATATTTATATAAATCTAAATATAAGTTTTCTTTTGTTGGAATAGTGAATTTAAACATAATTAAATCTTCTTTATTCCAATTATCTAATTTTTCTACAATACATTCATGTAAAATTTCTTCTGCTTCTTCTTTTCTTGGTGAATTAATATCTACTTCTGGTTCAATGATTGGAACTAATCCATTATCACAAATAACTTTAGCAAATTCAAATTGTTGATTTACTATTTCTTTAATACCTTCACGATTAGCATCATAAATAACACTTCTCATTTTAGTTCCAAATACTCCACGTTCTATAGCTAATTTGCATTGTTCTTCTAAATCAGGTATTTCTTTCATTAATTTACAATTATTTTTTTCTTCTTCTAAACCTTTATCTACTTTTAAGAAAGAAACAATATTTTTATCATTCCATAAATAGTCAGCAGTATATTTGCCTTCTACTTGTGAATTCATTGTTTTATAGAAAAGAATACTTCCTAATATTTTTTCACTTGTAAATACAGGTGATGTAAATACTCTCTTTCTCATTTCATGTATTAAATCAAACATTTCTTCTTCTGTTTCATATTGATCTTCTGGAATTCCATATGCTTTTAATGTTTTAGCACTTGATCCTCCACTTTGATCTAAGGCTGCGATAAAGCCTTTTCTTTCTCTTACTACTTTTAATTTTTCTAAATCCATAATTCATCCTCCTACATTATTTATTATATCATAATACTTCTTCTAATTTTTCTAAAAAGTATAATTGATTTTCAAATATTAATTCTTTTGCTTCTTCTAATTCTATCCACTTTGATTCTTCCATTTCAGGATACTTATTTATTATTCCTGATTTAGGTGGCCATTCTAATTCAAAGTAATTACTTTTAGTATTTTTTTCATCTAAGTCTTGTTTTGTATAAAAGATTGTAACTAATTTATTATTACTTACTTTTTTACTTCCTAGATAGTTTAATTCATTAATTATTTCTAAATTAGTTTCTTCTTTAAATTCTCTTTTGGCTGTTATAAGTATATCTTCTTTTTCATCTTGTTCTCCTTTAGGTATTGACCAACACTTAGTCTTTTTATTATGCCAATATGGACCTCCTGGATGCGATAAGAAAACATATACTTTATTATTTTCTATTTTATAAACTAATATTCCTGCACTCTTCTTCATACTATCACCATTTTTATTATACAAAAAAAGTAGAGATTTCTCTACTTATTAAATAAATGTTATTACAGCTGTTAGTATTAATAAAACAATTGTCATTATTAGTAATATTATTAATACTGAAGCTGCTGCTGTTATAAAACCACTTGGTGCTTGAGGTGGCTTGGTTGCTGGATGAACACCTAATGTTTTTTGTGCTCCCATTTCTTTTTGTACTGGAGCAATAGTTGCATTAGCTTTACTACTACCAGATTCAGTAACCATTCCACTTAACTCAGAATTGTCTTGGCTTTGTTTTCTTTGTTCAAATACTGGATGAGTAGTTACTGTTGTTTTATATTGTCTTGCTTGTTCCATTTTACTATGATCTACTTTATCTTTTAAAACTTCTATATCTAATAAGTCTTTACCATGTCTTGTGGATTCTTTTTTAGCAATTACACTCTCTGGTGTTGAAGTTCTAAATCTAGTTCCATGATATTCAGTAGTTTTATTTGTATATTCTAGTTCTACTAATTCTCTTGGCATATGTCTTATTAAGACTTGTGGTTCTCCATTTTCCATATAATATTCTCTAATATCTAGTGAATTATCTGGATTTCTTTTAAATAAGAAGAAGCCTAAATGAAACTCATTATCTTTATGATTAGCAATTACTTCATGTTCTCCTGATGTATGATTAGAACCAGGGAGTCTTGTTTTACTGTTATTTAACCTATTATCTTCAAAAACATAATCTGTTCCTTGTAGGGCTGCTCTTACTTTATCTAAATCTTCTTCTGCTACCATGAAATCTATATCACCATGATATCTAAACAATGGAGTATTTGTTCCAATAAAACTAGATAGAGCTCCTACTACATAATAATCTACTCTTAAAGCATTTAATTTATTGCAAACTTCTACTAGAGTTCTATCAATTAATTCATGATTTTCTTTTACTCCAATATCCCCAGGTCTATGATTAGTTGCTTTATTTATTTCAGCTTCTTTCAAAATATCTTGCCAATTACTATATATAGATGGATCTAGATTTTGTATTAATACTAAGCTTTCTAATAGTTTAGAATTATCATTCTCATATAAAGCAATTACTCTATAAGCAAGTGAATCAATAATAGTTTTATTATCTTCTAAAGCTAATAATTCATTTACTAATCTGTCTATACGTTCTTCTTCTACTTGTTTAGAGCTTAAAGCTAGTATTTTTTTTATTGTTTCTTTTAATAATTCTCTATTCAATATAATCACCTATCCTAATACCCATGATCCATCTGGTGAATCTATCCTAGCTCCTTCAAATTTTGTTACTTCTAATTGTAATTCATCTATTCTTTGTTTTACTAAAGTTATACTATTTCCTAGACTAGCTAAAGTAGAAGCATTGGGCTCTTCTTTACTTCTTTCATTGTTATAACTATTTACTAAATTATTTAATTGATTTTTTTGCTCTTCTAATTTTCTTTTTGTTTCTTCATATCTTTTATTATTTTCTTCTATTGTTTTTAAATAATCTTTTACTTCTTCTGTTTTATTTACAATAGAAGTCACTATTTCATTACAACGTTCTTGTTGTTCTTTTAAACTAGTAGTTACTGTATCTATTCCTTTTTGATAGTTAACTGGATCTACGATATTTAAATCTTTTCTATCAATAGAAATAAATTTAACTCCCCATTCTACAGCTAAGTCTTGTACTCCATTTTCAATCTTTTTACTACTGCTTTCTGCATTATTTAAAGCATTATCCATAGCACTATCAATAGCTGCTTTTAATCCAGATACATCTATTGGATTATATGCTGATACTCCATCACAAATTGTATAAGCAGTTGCTGTACCACAATTTGGTAGAGCCCCTTCACTATATTCACTTAGTTGACTAAAAGCCATAATATCACTCCTAATTTTCTAAACTATTTATATACTCTGATAACTCTTTTGATTCTTTTGTTTCATATCCTTTAAATAATAC
The DNA here is from genome assembly GCA_946630315.1 of uncultured Bacillota bacterium. GTDB lineage: Bacteria > Bacillota_I > Bacilli_A > RF39 > UBA660 > UBA3789. The sequence goes on from CAMOYT010000032.1 coordinate 16,118, forward strand.
ATCATTTATATCTTCATTATTAAACATATACATTATTTCACTACTTATTATTCCTTCTGGATAAAGTACTCCACAATAATCATATGCTTTATCATTATCTACTACTTCATCATTTTCTAAAACTTTCTTATCTTGTGATTTTACTTTGTATCCAATAACAAGTATTGGCTTTTTTCCATTTTTTAATAAAACTACAGATCCGACTGGTAAATATTCTTTCATACTACTCCTCCTATAATACTGATTTTACTACTGTTTTAGCAACAGTTTCTTCTACTGTTTGTTCTACTGTTTTTTCTAC
>CAMOYT010000033.1 GCA_946630315.1 uncultured Bacillota bacterium
TATTCTATGGAGACAACGAAGTAGAACTAGACAACTGGGAAATATCAACAGTATTTTATGATTCAACAGTAAATGATGGAAAAACCCCACTAACAGAAATAAATTGGATAGAACCAGAAAATAATGCAGATGGTGAAACAAGAATAATAACCGTACAGATTAATTATAAAAATACAAATACATCTAATGATTATCAACCAGGCGAATTAGAAATATCTATACCAAATATACTTTATCATTATCGAGAAGCGAATTGGATAGTTAGTGGTGGATCTAGTTCACGAACTCTAAGTACAATTAATGTTGGAGCAAATGACCTAAGCCATAGTGGCTTTGACTGGACTTATGGGAATGGTAGTTCATCGGCCAATTATTCTACAAAAATAATAAAATTATATAATAATAATATCATAGAAAAAAATTCTAATTTGGAAGGTAGTATAAGTATACAATATTCTATAACACCTCAAGAAGAAGAAAGAACTATTGATGGATATCCATATGTTGAAAAATATGATGAAGAATGTATTCATACTTTTTCTGAAAATATGAAAGCAACATTCAAAATCATAAAAAACAAAAATTTCGTTTATGAATTAGAAGGTAATGATTTGCCATTCACATATTACAAAAAATATATTCATCCGTGGACAAAACTTGAATACACAATTACAGAACGGGCTTCTAAAGTAAATGGATATGATAATTTAGTAAATCCTTTGGACTATTATTGGATAAGATACGATTATACTATAAATGATCAATTTAGTTACATTTATTCATATAATGATTATCCATATCTTTCAGCTGAATATCTATCTATTGAAAATGAATTTCCACCTGGGAGTATTGTATTAGATAAATCTTATAATATCATTAATCCAGCAGAAGGAAATAAATACAAAATTAGTCTTTTAGGGAATAGCTATTCATCTAATTCACCCAGATTTACTACATACATATACGTTGGTTACTTAAAAGATAATTTCAATGAAACAAATGGATATAATATTACAAATGTTGTTGATTTAACTGCTAAATATTACTATGGAAATAGTTATGAATATCAATCTTCAGATCAATTGACTTTAAATTTGGAAAACTATACCTATAACTATTCAGGAGATAAATATAATATAAAAAAAATGATTTCTAGTAGTTCAAGCACAATAGATGGGATAGTTCAATCAACTGGAAGAACCAATCTTTATTATGAATCTATTAATGGTACTGATACAGATTTAAATGGAAGTTTTGTTTCGTTTTTACCATTTTCATCATCTTATAATGGTACAAGTTATGACATAATAATTGGTGACGATAAGCTTTATATTACCGATTTAAATGATAATACTAGAAAACTATCTGATGATGAATATTCGTTCGAATATATCAATTTACCAAGTTATTTTTTTGACATTAATAATACAAAAAAAGCAATAAACAAATTTGATGTTGATGTCTATATAAGATATAAAAATGAAGATGATTATGTATTATATAAATCATTTAAACATAACAATTCATATGATAATAAAATTACTTTTAATGAATCTAAATCCGTTGTTGGATTTTATGTAAAGTTTAAAGATATAGATATTAATGTAAAATCAAGTGATTACCAATATAGTAGTATCTCGACTAGTATTAATATACATAATGCAACCAATATAAAAAAAGATAATGGTAGAGTATATAATTTTTGTTATATTGAGGCATATAGAGATGATAATTTAGTAAACAATGACATAACTGAAAATGACTACATTCCTATAATTCGTAATATTGTTGCTGATGATGATTATGAAACATATGGTGAATATAAACAACGCTCTGGAGCAAGTATTGCATATAATAATTATGAATTGCATGATCCAATACATTATATATTTATGGAAAAAAAGAATTCATCTAGTATTGTTCAAAATGTCGAAAAAGAAGCTTTTGAAGGCACAACAAAATTATATTTTTCTCAATTAGGAAGTGATTATCGCTATAATTATACCGAGCATGAAATTGAGACATATGTCCCAAATATTGAACCAGATAAATGGAATGAAGGATATGAAGCATACGATTTGTTGCCACTAGGAATGAATTTACAATCTTCAGAAAGTGAAATATTGTCATCCTTCTCAGACTATTATAATTATAATCATGCTGTAAATAATATGTTTATTATTTTAAAAAGTGGAAAAACAGTTAGTGGTAATGAATTATTTACATACATTAAAGATAGAATAAAAATTACAATAACTCCTAATTGGCATGACACAAATAGGACTATGTTATATATATTTATGGATTTCAGTGATGACCCAGTCATATTTCAGGATTCTGGTTCAAATGTTACTAATGGTGGATCGAGTTATAAAAGAATGGCATATTCTTTGGAATATAAATGGAGAGTATCATATGACTCTTTTGTAGAATATGGTTCTAATTGGAATAATAATGTTTTTTATGGCTTTTATAATCGCTATTTTACCAAAAGAAATGTTATGAGCGATCCAGGATTCGTTTCTTCAAGCAACTCATATTATTATGATAATGGTGATTTAAATAGATTTAGTTACATAAATGACGATAAGAAAACAATAACTGATATTTATGGTGGAAATGAAACAGATTGGTTAGCAGGAGCTAGCAATATTAATTGTAGCAATAAGAAGGTTGCTTTCGCGCGTTTAAATTTTGATATAAATTATGTTATTTCTACTAATCAAGATCTCCAAATAACAGTCCAAAGTGACAAGAGTAATTATGATACAGGTAAAGTAGATACATCTATAAATAGTACTTATACATACAAACTAAGAGCTCGTACTGGAACCAATGATGTTACTAATTTAGTAATATATGATTCATTAGAAAACTATGCTAAAGATACTAATATGGAATTTATTGATTCAGCTAAAGGTTATCATAAATGGAAAGGTGAATTTTTAGGTATAGATACATGTTATGCTGAAAGTAAAGGATATACTATTAAAACTTATTATTCTGAAAAAGAAAAACCAGGTAGTTTAAAAGATGATGATAGTTGGAATTTATACACAGATAGTGTGGATAAAACAAAAGTAAAAAGTTTAGCTTTCGAATATTTAGATGAAAATAATAATCCAGCTATCTTGCCAGCTAACTCTCTAACTTATGTCTTAGTTAAAATGAAGTCACCTAGTGATGAAAATATAAAAACACTTGCTTATAATGGTTGCTGGACTGAATGGAATGCTATTGATTCACTAACAGGTAGACCAGTTGATTTTATAACTGGAATAAATTCGAATGTTGTAAAAGTTGCTTTACCTAATTCTGTAGAACCACAAGACATAGATTTAGAAATAAATAAATATTGGAATGATTCAAATAATAAATTAGGTATTAGACCAAATACCACAACAATTCAAGTAATACCAGATGGAGATGTAACAAAAGCTATAGATGTACCTTTAGGTATTACTAATGTAGATTCTAATAATTCAAATCATTGGAAGACAACTATAAGTGTTCCTAAATATGATTTAGATGGAAATACTATTAATTATACATTTAGAGAAAATGAAATAGTATTAGATAATAATTATAAATATACTCCAGAAGTAAATGATAATTCTATTACTAATACTTTAAATAAAGAAATAGAACTAAAAAAGATTTGGAAAGATAATACTAATTCCTATCTAACTAGACCTAATAATGTAACATATCATATTAAACAAAATAATAATTCTTACAAAGATATTACATTTACTGGAGATTATTCTACTAATGAATGGACTAAAACCATAACAGTTCCAGTATTTGATAATAGTAATAAAGAATATACTTATACTATGGAAGAAGAAAGTATTAATAATTATATATCTGATTGTAATGAGTTTACTTGTACTAATACATTATCTGCTAATGATACTCTAAATATTAAAAAGAATTGGATTGATAATAATAATTCATATAATACTAGACCTAATAGTATTATGATTAATATCTTACAAAACAATAATACTTATAGAGGTATAACTTTAACTAGTAATAATAACTGGACTCATACTATTACTGTTCCTAAATATGATTCTAATGGAGTAAAATATAATTACACAATAGAAGAAGAACAAGTAAATGAATATGGATTAGTAGAATATAATCAAAGTAATTATACAGTTACTAATACACTAAAAACTAATATTAATCTAACTATCACTAAGAATTGGATAGATGACAATAACAGTAATAATACTAGGCCAAATGAATTAAAAATAACACTATTACAAAATAATAATGAATATAGAGAATTAACATTAACTGGAGATACTAATACATGGACTACTACTATAGAAGTACCTAAATATGATAATAATCAAAAAGAATACAAATATAGTATTAGAGAAATAACTGATAATCTTAATTCTGATTATAGTGATATTACTTATAGTGAAGAAGAATTAAGTGTTACAAATAAGTTAAATAAAAAACAAGATCTATTAATAAAGAAAAAATGGATGGATGATGATAATAAATATTTAACTAGACCAAGTAGTGTTAAAGTTAATCTATTAAGAGATAATGAATTATTTAAAACTATAGAGCTAGAAGGAGATTCTAATATCTGGTCTACTACTATTAATGATATTGATATTTATGATTCAAATGGTAGAAAGTACAATTATACTCTAGAAGAAGAAACATTAGAAAAATATGGTAAAGTAACATATAATAATGCAGATTTAGAAATAACTAATGAGTTAACTGAGATACCTAAAGTAACATTATATTTTACTGTTGTTAATGGCTATGTAGATCCAGTAACAGGAGAAATGAAATATGATGATTTTGGTTTAAATGAAATAATGAAGAAATATAATGTAGACCCAGATTCTGAATATATTTTTGAATTTGAATTACAAAATACTAGTACAAATAAAATATATAATGGTAAATTAAGTACTCAAGGTATTCTAGAATTTGATGATATACCATATGGAGAATATAAAGCAGTAGAAGGAAAAGATAAATTATTTACATTTGTTGATATGTTAGAAATAGAAGAAGTACATGGAGTTAAATTTGAAAAGAAAGGTAATGAAGGTTATATTACTATAGAACCAACTGGAGAAAATATAGTATATGGAGCTAAAATAATTAATAAAATTGAAGCTCCAATTACCAATCCAAAAACTCATATTAAAGGACTATTTCTAGTATTTACAATTATCCTAATATCAGTATTTAGCTTTATAATAATAAGAAAAAAGAAAGAATTATATAACTAAATATAATTCTTTTCTATTGTAATAAACTATGTGAATAAGATATAATATGTACAAATTAAGGAGGAATAGTATGACTAGTATATTATTAATAATAATGATTGGTATAATCTTACTTGGTTATACTATCTATGAAAGATTTATTAGTAATTTAGTTACTTTCTCTGCCTATTGTATTTAAGAATAAATATAATAGAGGAGGAGAGTAATATGAAATTTATAATACAAAAAGAAATATTTAATAAACTAGATAATTTAATAGTAGGAGTAGTAGTAGCTAAAGGAATAGATAACTCTAAAGAGTATCCTGAAATAAATAAATTATTAGATGAATCTATTAAACTAGCAGAATCTAGATTTTTAGATAAAAAAGTAAAAGAAGAAGAAACAATTATTCCATATAGAGAAGCATTCCAAAACTTAGGAATTAATCCCAATAAATATCAATGTTCTGTAGAAGCAATGTTTACAAGAATTTCTAAAGGAAAAGGTCTACCTCATATAAATCCCTTAGTAGACTTAAATAATGCTATTAGCTTAAAATATACACTACCAATGGGTACTCATAATTTAGCTTTATCTAATGAAGACATAGAATTAAGATTTAGTAAAGAAAATGATACTTTCATTCCTATGGGAAGTGAAGAAGAAGATAATCCTGAAATAGGTGAAGTAGTCTATGCAGTAGGTAATAATATCAGAACAAGACGTTGGGCATGGAGACAATCCAATGAAGGCAAAATAGATGAAAAAACTAACTTTGTATTTTTCCCAATAGATGGATTTATTGGAGTAAATGAAAAAGAAGTAGAATTAGCAAAAAAAGAATTAGAAGAAATACTTCAAAAAGTATTTAATTGCAAAACAATATCTGGAACAGTAGATAAAAATAATAATGAATTTACAATAAATATTTAAATAATTAGCACTTTCACTTGACAAGTGCTAATTTTAGTGTTACTATTAAATTGTAGTAAGAAAGAACTACGGTATTAATTATCTATGTGCTACCGAAAAGATAACACAAGTTATGAAAGGAAGTTGATATTATGATGTTAATGCCAAGAAGAAACTACAGTTTATTCGATGATTTATTTAGAGATGATTTCTTTGATAAGAAAATTCCTACTTTAATGAAAACAGATATTAAAGAAATGAAAGATAAGTATCAATTAGAAGTTGATCTACCTGGTTATAAAAAAGAAAATATTAATATTGAACTTGAAGAAGGATATTTAAAAATATCTGCTAAAGTAGATAATAGTAAAGATGAGTCTGATGAAGAATCTAACTATATCCATAAAGAAAGATATTATGGAGAATGTACAAGAAGCTTCTATGTAGGAGAAGATATCAAAGAAGAAGAAATATCTGCAGAATTTAATAATGGTATCTTAAAAATTGATATACCTAAAAAAGAAGAAGAAGAAACTGCACCAGAAAAGAAACAAATTGAAATTAAATAATAATAACTGCCATATGGCAGTTATTTCTTTATTTTTTATATAAAATATGATATAATAAGCCTCAATTAGGGGGAATACTAAATGAAATTAAATATAAATTTTGATAAGGAACTAGAACCTATTATTAATTCATATGAGCCATTAGCAAATTGGTTTGAAAGAAATCAAGAAGTAATGGCTTATTTTGGATTAACTCATAATGATTGTCTACATTTTGAAGATTCTATTGCTAACTATGATGTAATAGCACTAGGAAGAATAGCCAATGCTGTACTAACTTGCTTAGAAGAAAACTTTGGTATTGATAAAAAAGCACATGCTATGGCTGCAACTATTTCATTAATTAATACTTATAAACAAGAAGAAAGCAAATTAAGTGAAATAGCAAAAGAAAGATATCGTGTTTATGGAGTGGAAGAATTAAGTTTTGATCCAACACAAATAAGTAAAGATTATCAAGTAGATTTTTCAAAAGAGTTATTAGATGAAATTGATAAAACAACTTCTAATATAGATTTACCTGAAGATAGAATAAACAATTTAGGAAAAATATATAAACTAAATAAAGATAATGTAATAGATGATTCAAATTATGAATTACATTTAACAGACAAAGAAAAAAGAAGATAAATCTTCTTTTTATTTTGCAATTACAAATGTATAAGTAGTACTACAAGTAGTAAGTGTTTGTCTAGCTTTTAATCCACTAACTATACTTCCTGAACTCATACCACTATCAGTAGAAGCTACAATCCTATATTTAAGTCCTGGACAAGTAGAAGCAAGAGTTCCATTTATCCAAGCAACAGTTTTATTATAACTAGGATCATCATTCAATACATTCATAATACTTCCAGGAACTGTACAAGTCTTTTGTACACAAGTAGGAGTAGCAGGAGTAGTATTATTACTATTATTATTACTACTATTGTTATTATTATTATTATTATTACTGCTATTGTTATTGCTACTACTATTATTACTACTTTGTCTTTCTTGAGTAGTACCCTTACCATTACTTAATGTAATTGTAACAGTAGTATTCTTACTAATTTCACTACCAGATTTAATAGATTGATTAATAACTGTATCCTTATCTTCTTTAGAATTAGAATATACAAAATCATAATTAATTCCAGCAGATTTTAATTTATTATAAGCTTGACTCTTAGTAAGACCAATAACCTTTGGCATTACTACTTTTTCTCCACTACTTAATGTAACTATAATAGTATCATCATTTTTAATAACATCACCTGTATTATATGAATAACTAATTACTTCACCAGATTTAACACTATTACTAAACTCATTTTTTATTTCATATTTAATACCATATTTATCAGCCCAATCTCTAAAATCACTAAATGATTTAAACTTAGGCATTTTTAAACTACCTTTAGAAATTACTACTTTAATAACAGTACCTTGTTCAACAATATCACCTTTACTTTTATTAGCACTTATAACATCATTTTCTTTAACACTATCATCATACTTATCATTGAATTCTACTTTTAATCTATTAGTAATTATCCAATTAGTAATCTCAGTCATACTCATCTTAGTTAAATCAGGTACTTTTATCTTTTTACCTTTACTTAGAGTAATAGTAATTACTTCTTCATTATTAGGAGAAATCATACTACCAGCACTAACACTTTGTTTAAATGCATAATCTCTTTTAATCTTATTAGAAAAATCATAAATAGTATTATAATTTAATCTATTTTCTTTCATATATAAATCTACTTCAAATTTACTTTTATTAGTAAAATCAATTAACTTAATTTCATTATCATTATATTCTTCTCCAATAGAGAATGTTAATTTAATATAATCATTTCTTTTAACATTTCCAGTAACATTTTGTTCTATTACTGTACCTTCTGATTTTTCAGAAATAACAAATTCAACATCTACATTACTTAAATAATTATCTGTTACATAATTAATAACACGTTCTTTATCCCAACCAACCATACTAGGTATAATTACCTCTTTACTTGGATTAGGACCTTCAGATACAGCAACAACTATATTTTTAAGTCCATCTACTTTAGTACCTGCTTTAACACTTTGACTAATTATTTTATAGTCTTCAACCATATCACTATATTCATATTCTTGATCTAATTCTACATTATTTAATTCAGCCCATTTAACAACATCAACTAAACTTCTTCCTGTAAAATCTTCAACTCTAGTAACACTAGTAACTTTAACTATATTTAATATATCTAAACTATTTACCATAAAGAAAGTAAGTAAAAATATACCACATAATACTATAGAATTTTTACTTTTCTTATTAGTACTAATACCAATTCCTACAAATACAATACTAAATAGAGTAATTAATACAATATTAAGTATTCCAGTAAAACTACTAATAGGTTTACAAGCTATATTAATAATAAAATATATAATACAACAAATTAATACTAATATTAAAAACATATTAGCAAGAGGATGTTTATAATTATCTGGTCTTACATAAACACGATTATTATTAGTATTATGATTATTATGTTCAGTAATTTCTTTACTAATAATATCATCTATTTTATTATCTTCTTTTTCTACATTTATTTCATCCACATCTTCTAATGTCATCTCAGTAGTATCTTCACCATCAACATATTCTTTATGTTTAACTTCTTTTTCTTCCAATTCTTTAACAATTTCTTCTTTAGTCTCTTTCTTAGTAGTATTATTTCTAGTACTCTTACTAGTACTATTATTTTTCTTATTCTTCTTTTTTGTATTAGCCATATTACAACCTCCAATACTATAATAATTATATTATAAATAGTATAAAAATTAAATGAATAGACACTTATTTATGTAAACTATGTACATAATTTTACTCTTGTATAACAAGTAAATAAAATATTATAATAAGAATAGGAAAGAGGTAATAAGATGAATAATTATATTAAGAAGAATTTAAGTACAATAATTAGTATATTTTTATTATGTTTACCAATAATAGACCTAATAACTGGACTATGTCTTCATATATTAAATATTAATTTTACTTTCGGTATAATAATAAAAGTATTATTCTTATTATTTATTATGTTTATAACTACTCATATATATAAGAAAAAAGTATTATTACCATACTTAGTAATATTAATATATTTTATTCTATATATATTAGGCTTTATATTATTTAAAAATACATCTTTATTACCTAACATACAAAGTCTTATAAAAACATTTTATTTTCCAATCTTATTAATAAGCTTATATCCTCTAAAAGATGAATTTAAAATAAGTAAAATGACTCTATTAACTACGATGTTTTTATATATAATTTTAATCTTTATACCAATCTTATTAGGAGTAGGTTTTAAAACATATGAAATTACTAAAGCTGGAACACTAGGTTTTTATAATTCAGCTAATGAAATAAGTGGCATAATATCTATTCTTACACCAATTATGTTTATCTTATTTAAAGAAATAAAAAGTCCAATTATTAAAACTATATTAACTTTAATATACTTAGTAGTAATATTAATGATTGGTACTAAAACACCATTACTAAGTTTATTTATAACTATAGGTTTTACTATTATTTATTTATGGTATAGAAGTCTAAAGAAAAAACAATATAAACCAATCTTATTTTCATTCTTAGGCCTAGTACTAGCAGTAATAGCATTAATTATTGTTATACCTCAAACTAATTTCTATAAAAACATCGAAACTCATCTAAATTATCTAAAAGTAGATAATGTAGTAGAAGTATTTGAAGATGAAGAATTAGTAGATCATTTTATCTTTAGTCAAAGATTAACTTTCTTAAGCAAAAAAGCATATTTATATAAGAATTCTAATCTATATCAAAAATTATTTGGAATAGGTTATTTAAAAGATAATAATAAACCAAGTAAGTTAATAGAAATGGATTACTTTGATATTTATTATTCTCATGGACTAATAGGCTTCTTAATATACTTTATTCCAATATTAATTATTCTATATAAAATAATTAGTCCAAGTAAAAAAATGGATTATGATAGATTTATGTTAAATATAAGTTTCTTACTTATAATATTCTTATCATTCTTCACTGGACATATCATAACAGCACCATCAGTATCTTTAATAGTAACAATCATAATATTAATGCTTTATAAAAGAAAGAAAAAAGATTTATTATTTGCTGGAAAAGATATGGGTATGGGTGGAATAGAATCTGCTCAAACAAATTTATTAAATAATATTAATTATAATAAGTATAATGTTACTCTAGTACTAGAAGAAGAAAAAGGAATAAACTTAAACAATGTAAATGAATTAGTTAATATAAAAGAATTAAAAGTAAGTAATTGTAAAATATCTATTATTAGGAAATCAATTAATTTTATTCGTAAATTTAATTATATGGTACTAAATTATCATAATTATGACTTTAGTTGTTGCTACACAACATATAGTTTAAGTTCTAATTTAGTAGCAAAACTATCAAGTAGAAATAATTCAATCTATGTACATAGTAATTATAGTGATTTATATGATACTAAAGAAGAAGTATTAGATTTCTTTAATACTCGTAAAGTAGAAGAATATAGAAAAATAATATTTGTTTCAAATGAGGCCGCTAACTCATTTGAAAAACTATATCCAAATTTAAAAAATAAAATAAAAGTATATAATAATTTTATAAATATAGAAAAAATAAAAATATTAAGTAAAGAACTAATAGAAGAAGAAAAGCCTAAAAGTCATAAACTATTTGTCTTTGTAGGAAGATTAGATGATTCATCTAAAAAATTATCACGAGCTATTAACTTAGTAAAAGAAATAAAAGATATAGAGCTATGGATAATAGGAGATGGACCAGACAGAGAAAAATATGAAGATAAAGTTAAAGAATTAAATGTAGGAAAAAGAGTAAAATTCTTAGGCTCTAAGTCTAATCCATATCCTTATATATTATTAAGTGATTATATTATTTTAACTTCTGACTATGAAGGATTCCCAGTAACATACTTAGAAGCAATAGTATTAAATAAGCCGATAATAACTACAATTAAAACATCTGATGAAGCAATTAATATGGAAGATTACGCCACTATAATTCCAAAAGATGAGAAAGAGATGGTAGATGTAGTTAAAAAAGTATTAGAACATCCTAAGAAAAAGAAAAATTATGATTTAGAAGAATTACAAAAAGAAAGAATGATATCTTTAGAAAAAATATTTAATGAGGTGATATAATGCCAAAATTTAGTATTATTATTCCTGTCTATGGAGTAGAAAAGTATATTGGAAAATGCCTTGATAGTGTCTTTAATCAAAGTTTAAATGATTATGAAGTAATAGTAGTTAATGATGGTACTAAAGATAATTCTATGGAAATAGTAAAAAACTATCCAGTTAAAATAATTAATCAAGAAAATGCTGGATTAAGTGCTGCTAGAAACACTGGAGTATCACAAGCAACAGGAGAATATATATTCTTCTTAGATAGCGATGATTATATCGAAAAAGATTTATTATTAGAAGTATCTAAGATGCTAGATAATAATCCAGATTTAATAAGATTTCAAATAAGAGAAGTATTTGAAGATAATACTCCATCTATTGACTTTAATGAAATAGGTTTCTTAGGAATAGAAGGACAAGAAGCTTTTGATAGAATCACCCAATATCATTTTGTAGAAAATGCTTGGTCATATATTATTAAAAGAGAATACTACTTAGCTAATAATTTTAGTTTTAAAGTTGGTACTATTCATGAAGACTTTGGACTTATACCATTAGTAATAATAAAAGCTAAAATAGTAAATTCACTAAACTATATAGGCTATAATTATTTACAAAGACAAGGTAGTATTATGAGTGGTAAAGATTATGAAAAGACAAAGAAAAAAGTAAATGACTTCTATAATCACTATAAATACTTATTAGAAGAAATAAATAAAACTAATCTTCGTAGTGATACATTTAAAAGTTTTATTGCTAATAGCTTAATAATAAAAATATGTGAATTAGAAAAAGAAGATTATAAAGAATATAAAAAGAAACTAAAAGAAGATAAAGTATTTGATAATTTATTAGCAGATTCTACTGTTAGAAAAATTAAAAAGATAATTTTTAAAATTGATCCAAAACTAGGAACTAAGTTCTTAAAATAACATAATCCACAATAGTTGTGGATTTTTTATTATCTAAAGTATGATATACTAATAAAGAGGTGGAAAAAATGAAAGTAAGAGAATCTAACTTTGAATTACTAAGAATAGTTGCAATGTTAATGATTATCTTCGGTCATTTTTTTGTCCATTCTAATCTATTAGTAGAATCATCAGGAACTCTTCAAATAGCATGTAGAATAATATTAGCTATAATTATAATTCATGTAAATTTATTTATCTTAATATCAGGATATTTTGGTTATAAATCTAAATTTAAAATATCCAAGTTATTAGCTCTAAATAATGCTACTTGGTTCTATACTATTTTAATAACTATAATAGCACTTATTTTTTTAAATATATCATTTACTAAATTAGAATTATTAAAAAACTTTTTACCAATAGACTTTGGTACATATTGGTTTATTATTACATATATGTTACTATATCTAATTTCACCAATACTAAATACTTTTATCAATAATAGTACTAAAGAAAAACATTTAATAGTATTAATCATATTATTTATAGTATTATCAATTATTCCAACTCTAACACATGGAGAAGTATTAGATGTAGTAAGAGGATATAGTCTATATAATTTTATACTTCTATATTTATTAGGAGCATATCTTTCTAAATATAAAATAGAATATAAAACTAAATATTTATTAATAATATTTATAAGTATGTGTACCTTAAATATATTAGGCTACTACTTAGGATGTCATTTAATAGATTCAACTAAAAATTCTCTATTAAATTATCTTGGTATATCACTAAGAGATGGTTATATTACTTATTCCAATCCATTAGTTATAGTTCAAGCAACATCATTCTTATTATTATTTAAAAAGATAAAACTAAAAAGTAAATTGATTAATTTTATAGCAACCAATGTCTTTGGAGTATATTTAATACATGATAATTACATATTAAGAGACTTATATACAAAAATGCCATTAAGTAAAACTAGTTTAAATGTAATATTAATAGGAATATTATTTACAATTATAGTATTTGTACTATGTACAATAATAGAAATATTAAGAAAATTATTATTTAAATTAATATATAATTTAAAAATATCTAATTATTTGAGGTCAAAATATACTAAGTATTTTAATAAAATAGAAAAACATATAAATGAGTAGGTGAGATTATGAACAAATTAATAAGGTATATATATTTATTTGTACTAGCAATTATCTTATTAATTGTTTTTGCATCTTCTAATCCTTTTTATAATAATTTTAGACCATCTCCTATAATATCCAATTTATTAGTAGGTATACTAATAGTATTTCCAAGTATCTTATTATTAAGAAAAATAAAGAAAGAAGTAAATGATAAAACATATAAAAAGATATTAATAATAATTAGTATTATTACTTTTATTCTCCAAATAATTATTATTAGATGTATATACTTTTATACAGATTGGGATGTTAAAACAATAAGAGAAATAATAGCCAATAATGACTTTTATCATAATTATTACTTAACTAAATATCCAAATACTTTATTTTATGCATTCTTATTAAAACTATATTATTCTTTACCAATAATAGGTAAATACTATTTTCCATTATTAGTATTCAATGCTTTATTAGTAAATATATCAGGAGTAGTAACATCACTTACAGTAAGAAGATTTACGAATAATACGAAAGCCATAATAGCTTACATAATATTAATACCATTAGTATTACTAAGTCCATGGATAAATATATTCTATTCTGATACTCTAGCAATTTTACTTCCAATATTAATAATATATATTTATACAAAAGATAACAAAAAAGAAATAGATTACTTCTTAATAGGATTTTTATCAATATTAGGTTATTTTATAAAGCCTACAGTTTTTATAGTATTTATTGCTATAATAATACTAACTATTATTAAATTTATAAATAAAAAATTAAAACTAACATTAGTTCAAACAATAACATTGATAATAGGATTAGTATCAGCACTAGTACTTTGCAAAGGATCAATATATTTATTACATTTTGTACCATATAAAAATACAAATTCTTTTGGAATGATTCATTATCTTGCAATGGGACAAAACGATACTACATTTGGTTTATTCGATGAAAAAGATGTTTATGAATCTGACAAATATGGAAGAAAATATGATTTAGATAAAGCAATAAATAGAATTAAACAAAGAAGTATAAAAGAACATTTAAACTTCATAGAAGTAAAAACATTACTTAATTTTAACGATGGTACTTTTGCTTGGGGCTATGAAGGTGAAAAATTCTATTATGAAATACTATCTGATAATAGTAGTCTATCAATGTTTTTAAGAAATTACTTTTATAAAGATTGGAAATATAATTTTATATTTAAAGAATTAATGCAAATAATATGGTTATTAGTACTAAGTCTTTCACTACTAGCTGGAATAAAAGATGATAAAGAAAAAAATTCTATTATTTATTTATCAATAATTGGAATAACCTTATTCTTAATGATATTTGAATGTCGTACTAGATACTTATATTGTTATTCTCCAGTCTTTGTAGCAGCAGCACTAATAGGATTAAATAATTTAACTAACAGAAAGGAAGAAGAAAGAAAATGAATAAAATATTATATTTAGTAATACCTTGTTATAATGAAGAAGAAGTATTACCAGAAACTACTAAAAGATTAACAGAAAAAATGAATTACTTAATTGATAATAAAAAAATAAGTAAAAAGAGTAAAGTAATGTATGTAAATGATGGATCAAAAGATACTACTTGGGAACTTATTAAAAAGATTAATAAAGAAAACAAACTATTCACAGGTATTACCTTATCTAGAAATAGAGGACATCAAAATGCTTTATTAGGTGGTTTAATGACTGCTAAAAAATATGCTGATGTAGTAATATCAATGGATGCTGATTTACAAGATGATATTAATGCTATTGATGAAATGTTAGATAAGTACTATGAAGGTTGTGATATTGTCTATGGAGTGCGTTCAGCTAGAAAAAAAGATTCCTTCTTTAAGAAATTTACTGCTGAAGGTTTCTATAAATTTATGTCATTCTTAGGAGTAGAATGCATTTATAACCATGCTGACTATCGTTTAACTTCTAAAAGAGTATTAGATGAATTAGAAAAATATAGAGAAGTAAATTTATTCTTACGAGGAATGTTTCCATTAATTGGTTTTAAATCAGATGTAGTATATTATGAAAGAGATAAAAGATTTGCTGGAGAGAGTAAATACCCATTAAAGAAAATGTTAAATTTTGCATGGGATGGAGTAACATCATTTAGTGTTAAACCATTAAGATTTATCTGTACATTGGGTTTTATTATCTTACTTATTAGTATTGGTATAATGGTTTATTCAATAATAAGAAAGTTAACAGGAAATACAGTAGATGGTTGGACATTCTTATCAATTTCAATTTGGTTCATAGGTGGTCTTCAAATGATATCTATAGGAATAATTGGAGAATATATTGGTAA
>CAMOYT010000034.1 GCA_946630315.1 uncultured Bacillota bacterium
CTGATGTACCTAATGTTGAAGTTCCAAATGTTGGGGCAGCAAATCCAGAAGAAGGATTTGAAGCTCCAAGTGTAGAGGAGGTACAAGCTACTGGAATAGTAGCTAATGAGCCTACACAAGAAGTAGTTGCAGAAGCACCAGCTGAGGTAGCTGATGCTAGTGCAGAAGTAGCTCCTGAAAATGTTGTTGCTGAAGAGGCAGAAGTTGCTGATCTTCCTGCTGTTGATGGAATGAGCTTAGATGAAATTGTTGCAAATGCTCAAGCAAAGGATGCAGAAGAAAATGCACAAGAGGAAGTAGTTGAAGAAACTGCTCCACAAGAAGAAATTGTTTCAGAAAATAGTGAAACAAGTGTTGATAATGTTGAAGAGACTGCTGAAGCAGTTGAAAATACAGAAGCTGTTGAAGAAACAGTGGATACTCCTACTGAAGAAGTAGCAGAGGAGGCTCCTGTTGTAGAAATAGCTCCAGAAGAAGTTGCTAATGTTACTGATGATATTCCTGAAGAAAATGAATTATCTGAAGGAGAAAAGGCAGCTAATGAACTTGGAGATATATTTAATCAAGAAACAACAGAAGAAGCTGCTCTAGAAAAAGTAGAAGAGCCACCTGTTGAAGAAACTGAAGCAGTAGAAGAACAAGAAGAAGTTCCTACTGAAGAAGAGACAGAAGAAGTTACTGATAATCAAATAGATGATACTGAAGATGAAATTGAAGTTGAAAAACCAGTTAGTTTAGTAGATTTAGTGGATGAAGATTATTATGAACCTAAAGAGTTTAAGGCTGATACAATTTCTATTGATGATTCATTAAATGATTATGATGGAATGATTGGTGGATATGATGAGGGTTCTTCAGTAATTGAAAGTATTAAGGCTGGTGTTGAAAAGACTTATGCTGATAATGCTAGATTACAAACTGCAGTTCAAACTGTTAAGAAGAAATTAGAAGATACTCAAGATGAAAATTTACATTTAAAAGAAGTAATTGAAAAGAAAAATGGTCTTATTAATCAATTAAAAGATAATCAAGATATATTAGTTTCTAAATGTAAAGAATTACAAGCAGAGTTAAGAAATACTAAGAATCAATTAAATGGTTTAGCTGAACTTAGTCAATTAATTGAATCTAGAAGTGATAGTTATGTTAGAACTGGACGCAGAAGCTCTGGTTATGATATTGATGATATTATTTCTTCTGGAAGAGGTAGAAGAGCTGCTTAATATAATATGAAATAAAAATCAACTTTTGGTTGATTTTTTTTGTTATATAATGCTTTTTGTGATAGAATAATAGTAGTTTTACGGACCGGAGGAGATGTAAGTGCTAGAACTAAAAAAAGTAAATGCTAAAGTTAAAAGTAATAATTTAGAAATATTAAAAGATTTTTCTCTAAAAATAAAAGATGGTGAAATACATGTAATAATGGGACCTAATGGTACTGGGAAGAGTACTTTGAGTAAGGTTATTATGGGTCACTATCAATATGAAGTTACTTCTGGTGATATTATTTATAATAAAAAGAGTATTAAAGATTTAGAAGTAGATGAAAGAGCTAAATTAGGATTGTTCTTATGTATGCAAGATCCTACAGTAATTGCTGGTGTATCTAACTCTGAATTTTTAAGAACTGCTAAAGGGGAATTAACTGGGGAAAAAGTTAATTTATATTCATTTATTAAAGATATGGAAAGTGCTATGGATGATGTTAAATTAGATAATAGTATGTTACATAGATCGTTAAATGAAGGATTTAGTGGTGGTGAAAAGAAAAAGAATGAAGTTTTACAATTAAAAGTATTAAAACCTAGTTTTATTATTTTAGATGAGTTAGATTCTGGACTTGATGTTGATAGTTTAAAAGTAGCTTGTTTAAATATAAATGCTTATTTACAAGATAATCCTAAAACTAGTGTTTTAATAATTACGCATTATCCTAGAATACTTGAATATATTAAACCTGATTATGTTCATATTTTAAGTAATGGTCATATTGTTAAAACTGGTGATGTTAATTTAGCCTTCGAAGTAGAGAAGAATGGTTATGAAGGGTATGATTCAAATGAATAGTATTTATGTATTAGATAATAAGAAAAATAGTAAATATCATTATTCTATTACAGAAGATACTATAATTTATCATTTCTCTATAGATAGTAGTAGTGAAGTTAATATTGATTTAGATAAAGAAGATGTTACTTTATATTACTATTATAATAATATTAATTATAAAGATAATGATTATAAGATTAAGGTTAATCATAATAAAGGAAATACTCATAGTGAAGTATTTAATCACGGAGTAAATATTAATACTAATAAGTTAACTTATTATGTAGATGGAGTTGTACCTAAGAGTAGTAGTAAGTGTATATGTAATCAAGAGAATCAAATTATTAATATGGATGATGGTAAGAGTACTATATGTCCTAATTTATTGATTGATAATTATGATGTTGATAGTAATCATTCTGCTTATATTGGTAAATTTAGAGATGATTATATATTTTATATGATGAGTAGAGGTATAAGTAGAGAGACAGCTAATAGATTGTTATTAAATGGATTTTTAATTAATAGTGATAGTATTGATACTAATAGAATTAGTGATTTTATTAAAGAAATAGAAAAGATATAGGAGGTGGTAAGATGCATAGAGAAGACTTTCCAATGTTAGAAAATGATATAGTTTATTTTGATAATGGAGCAACAACATTAAAAAGCAAAAGAGTTGTTGATAGTATGGATAAATATTATTTAGAACATACTTCTAATATTCATAGAGGTGACTATGATAGTGCTGTTATTACTAATGAATTATATGATGGGACTAGGGATGTAGTTAGTCATTTTATTAATTGCGACTCTAGAGAAGTTATATTTACTTCTGGCACTACTATGTCTATTAATATGGTAGTCTTTGGTTTTATGAAATATTATTTAACTGATAAAGATGAAGTATTACTTACTAAGAGTGAACATGCATCAAATATACTTCCTTGGATAGTTTTGGCTGAAGAGATTGGTTTTAAGATTAAATATATTGATTTAGATGATAATTATGAACTTACTTTAGATAATGTTAAGAAAAGTATTACTGATAAAACTAAAGTTATTAGTATTGCTCATGTTACTAATGTTATTGGTGATGTTAGAGATATTAAAAGTATTGGAGAAATTTGTAAGAAGAAGAATATTATTCTTAATGTAGATGGAGCACAAAGTGTTCCACATATGAAGGTTGATTTTAAAGATATGAATATTGATTTCTTGAGTTTTTCTGGACATAAGATGGGAGGTCCTACTGGAGTAGGGGTACTTGTTGGTAGATATGAATTATTAGAAAAGATGAAGCCATTATGTTATGGTGGTGGAATGAATAATTATTTTGAAGATGATAATTCTTATGAATTAAAAGAGATTCCTACTAGATTTGAGGCTGGTACTCCTGCAATTGCAGAAGTTATTGGACTTAGAAGTGCTATTTTATATTTAGAAGATATTGGAATTGATAATATTCATAAACATGAAATGGAATTAAAGAAATATTTAGTAGATAAATTAGAGAAGATAGATAATATTACTATTTATAATAAAAATAGTAATAGTGGAATTATTGCTTTTAATGTAGATGGTGTGTTTGCTCAAGATACTTCAGTATTTTTAAATCATTATAAGATTGCTGTTAGAGCAGGTAATCATTGTGCTAAAGAATTAAAAGATGTTATTGGTATAAAGAATACTGTAAGAGTTAGTATGTATTTATATAATAATAAAGAAGATATTGATAGATTAGTAGAAGCATTAAAGAATAATAAAGAAATATTTAATGTAGTTTTATAGGTGAAGTTATGGATAATAATTTAAGGAGAGAAATAATACTTGATAATTATCAAAATCCAGATAATCGTGGATTAATTGAGGATGATAGTTATTTAAAGGTTAATACTAATAGTGAAAGTTGTATTGATAATCTTGACTTTATGATGAAGATAGAAGATGGAGTTGTAAAAGATATAAGATTTGATGGAGAGGCTTGTGCTATTAGTACATCTGCTAGTTCTATAATGACTAGAAGTTTAATAGGTAAGAAGGTTGAAGAAGTAAGAGAGATATTAGTTAATTATCAAAATATGATTAATGAAAAAGATTATGATAGTGAAGTTCTTGGAGAATTAAATGTTTATGATGAGATTTGTAAACAACCAAATCGAAAAAATTGTGCATTACTACCAAGTGTAGCGGTAGATAAAATGTTGGGGGAATTAGGAAATGAAAAATAATATGATTGATGCAAAAAGAATAAGATTAGGGAAAAAGACTTACTTTGATGTTACAAATAATGGAAGTGTAGTACCAAGTGTTGATGCTTATGCATTTTTAATAAATGTAAATGGTACTTATGTTAATCCATTTAATTTGGCAGAGGAAGTGCCTATATTTGATAGAGTACCTTATTCTAATACTACTCTTGATGGAGAAGATTATGGTACTAAGATAGAACTTGCTCAAGGAGATTTAAAGAGTGGAGAGTGCTATGTACTAGAAAAGATGGATATTTCTGAGTATTATGGAAAAGATGAGATGTCTTTAGGTATGCTTGAAGATATTATTATTGCTTCAAATAAATTCTTTATTGATAGAATTGGATTACTTGAAGAAAAGGGTGGTAGTCCTAGAAGAAAGCATATTGCTCGTCGTAAGATATTAGATGATAAAATAAAACTTAAAAAATTTAAAGATTTTATAGAAGAATGTAGGAAAGATGAGGATTATAGACTTATTAAGTAGACAAGAGGTGATTAAATGGAAGTAGTTGGTTTAGATAAAGAAAAAGTACTTACTATTTCTAAAGTTAAAGGTGAAGAAGATTGGGTAAAAGATTTTAGACTTGATAGCTTTAAAAAGTTTGAGAAGTTAGATTTACCTAGTTTTGGACCTGATGTTAGTGATTTAGATTTTTCTAAGATTATTTATTATAAAAATAATGATAAAGATAATATGATAAAGAATGATTGGAAAAATGTATTAAAACCTATTGTTGATGAATTAGATTCTGTTGGTGTAATAGAGTCTGAAGCACATATGGGTGGTATGGGTGTTCAATATGAAAGTGAAGTTATATATCACTCTATGATTGAAGAAATAGAAAAGAAACATGTAATATTTACTTCAATTGAAATGGCTATGAAAGAGTATCCAGATATTGTTAAAAAGTACTTTGGAAAGATAGTTAATAATGGAGAAAATAAGTTTGCTGCACTAAATGGAGCAGTGTTCTCTGGAGGTAGTTTTATTTATATTCCTCCTAATACTAAATTAGATAGACCACTTCAAAGTTATTTTAGAATTAATAGTAAAAATATGGGACAATTTGAGAGAACTTTGATAGTTGTTGATGATAATAGTGATCTTCATTATATTGAAGGATGTACTGCTCCTACATATAGTGATAGTAGTTTACATGCTGCTGTTGTAGAAATATATGTTGGCAAGAATAGTAAATGTAGATATTCTACTGTACAAAACTGGGCACCTAATGTGTATAATTTGGTTACTAAAAGAGCTATGGTAGATGAGAATGGTACTATGGAGTGGATTGATGGTAATATTGGTAGTAAGGTTACTATGAAATATCCTTGTTGTGTACTTAAAGGAGATAATTCTAAAGGGACATGTATTACTATTAGTGTTGCTTCACATGGTCAAGAACAAGATAGTGGAGCTCGTATGATTCATATAGGTAAGAATACTGAGTCTAATATAATTTCTAAGAGTATTGCTCGTAATGGTGGTAATGCTACTTATAGAGGTAAAGTACAAATTAATAGTAATGCTAGTAATAGTTTTAGTAATGTTAAATGTGATACACTAATATTAGATGAGAAGAGTAAGAGTGATACTTTTCCAGTTAATTCATGTTTTAATATTAGTAGTAATATTGAGCATGAGGCTACTGTTTCTAAAATAAGTGAAGACAATTTATTCTATATGATGAGTCGTGGAATAAGTAGAGATAGAGCAGAAGAGTTAATAGTACTTGGATTCCTAGAGAAGTTTAGAGAAGAACTTCCTATGGAATATGCAGTTGAATTAAATCAATTAATTAAGAGGAACTTATAATGAAAAAGATTTTATTAATAATTGTTTGTATTATATTTTCTTTAATACTAATGATGTTTATATTTTTAAAAGCTCCATGGTATATTTCTGGTGCAAATCATTATGATGATACTGAAATGAAGTTTTGGGAGACTATGTCTTTAAAACAAGTTTCTTATTTAATTAAATATCATACACATCCTAAATTGAAAATAGATGGAAGAGGATTAGACAATCAACCTAGAGAAGGTGGAAGTGCTTTTTCAAATGGTTATTTTTATAGCTGTGATGAAGGTGAATGTTTTATATATTTTTTCTATTATTATGATGGAAAGTATCTTCATATGCTTAATACTGGAACTACTTATGGTATTATTGATCATGGATATGAAGAAGTTGTTGAAGTAGTAGTTGATGAAAAAGATAGATTGGTTTTAGGAGATGAATCTGAATATTATACTGATGCTATTTATGGAGAATCATAAAATATAGTAAAGTTGTTAAAGTAGATATAAAAGTAGTTTAAAAATTAATTTTCTATTATAGAGAATTAATTTTTTTGTTTATAAAACTTGGTAGATTTAATTATTTGGTCGTTTGCATAAAAATTACATTTAGATTAAGATACCTCATCGAAGGAGGTGAAATATGCTTAATCAAATAGTTTTAGTTGGTAGACTTACTCGAGAAATAACTGTTCATAAGTCTGATAATGGCTATAAAGTTGCGACGATTCCTTTAGCAATACCTCGTAGCTTTAAAAATAGTGAAGGTACTTATGATACAGACTTTATAGATTGTGTTGCCTTTGATCAAATTGCTGAAAATACAAGTGAATATGTTAGAAAAGGCGATATAGTAGGAGTAAAAGGGAGAGTACAATCAAAGGTTGTAGAAAAAGATGGAAAGAAAATGAATGAAATGGAAATTATTTGTGAAAAGATTACTTTTCTTTCTAGTAAACCTAAAGATGAGAAGACAGATGAATAATCTGTCTTTTTTTGTTATAATTAGTATGGTGATATTATGAAGATACTTTTATTTAGTCATGGTAGTGATATTGATGGAATGGGTAGTATTATTATTAGTAATGTTTATTTTGATGTGGTAGACTATCATTATTCTGAAATACATAATTTAGATGAGTTAATAATGAATGAGATTAATTCAGGTAATATATATAATTATGATAGAGTATTTGTTACTGATTTAACTCCTAAGAATGAGACTTTAGATATTATTAGTAAAGATGATAAATTAGTTAATATATTTAGAGTAATAGATCATCATCAAACTAATTATAATAGGGCAAGTAATTATCCTTTTGTACATATTAATATTAGAGATGATAGAGGTATGTGCTGTGCTACTAGTTTATTTTATGATTATTTAGTAAATCATAATTTAATAGAAGATAGAGATATAGTTAAATATTATAGTGAGTTAACTAGACTAGAAGATACATTTGAATGGAAAAATAATAAGAATTATTTAGCACATAATCTTACTCATTTATTTAATAGTATTGGTAGAGATAAATATGTAGAGTTAATGATTAATAAGTTAAGTAATAATGATGAGTTTAGTTTTAGTGAAACAGAAGAGTTATTAATTGATACTAAGTTAAAAGATATTGAATTACATATTAATAGATATGTTAATATGATGAGAGAAATTACTATTAATGGTAAGAAAGGTGTACTTGTAATAATTGATTATCAATATCGTAATGAGTTTCCTGAATATTTAAGAGATAATAATTATGATTATAACTTTGCTATGATGGCTTGTTTTGATCACAATTCTATTTCTTTTAGAACTATTAATGATTGTAATGTTAGAGAGATAGCTGAAAAGTTTGGTGGAGGAGGACATGATAAGGCTAGTGCTTGCTATATAGATGATAAATTAGATAGAATATATGATATTTTATTGGAGGAATAATATGAGTATAGATAGATTTATAAAAATACAAGAGAGAGATTATAATAAAGCTTATGAAGAAATTAGTGCTGGATATAAGAAAAGTCATTATATGTGGTATATATTTCCTCAGTTGGCAGCACTTGGTAGTACTAGTACTTCTAAATATTATGGAATAAAAGATTTAGATGAGGCTAAGGAATATATTAATAATAAGTATTTAAGAGATAATTTAATTAATTTATGTAAGGTATTATTAGAATTAGGTACTAATAATCCTAAAGATATATTTGGTAATATTGATAGTTTAAAACTAAGAAGTAGTATGACTTTATTTGAATTAGTTAGTGATGATGAAGTATTTGGGTTAGTATTAGATAAATATTATAATGGAATAAGAGATGAATTAACTCTTAATTTAGTAAAATGAAAGTACTAATTATAGGTATTGTTGCGAGTGGTAAGAGTACTTTATCTAAGAGATTAAGTAGTATGTATAATATAGATAGATATGAAATAGATGAAGTAGTATACGATACTAGTAATAATAAAAGAAGTATTGAAGAACAAGAGAAGATCTTTAAAAAGATTAATAAAAATAAAGATTGGATAATTGAAGGAGTACTAAGGAAACATTTAGATTATTTACTTGAATGGTCAGATAAAATTATTATTTTAGATATTCCTATAAGAGTTAGGAAATATAGAATTATTAAAAGATATATTAAACAAAAGTTGGGAATTGAAAAGAGTGGTTATAAACCTAGTATAAATATGGTTAAGAATATGTTTAAGTGGACTAAGGAATTTGATTATGATGAGTTAATTAAAAGATGCAGTAAATATAGTGATAAAGTTATAGTATTAAACAAAGTAAGTGATATTAATAAATATTCATTATAGTCACTTTCTTTTTTTTATGATTTGTTTTATAATTAAGACATAATAGGGAGGTAGGCTTATGGAAGTAAGAAAATATAAAAGGGAAGATTATGAAAGAGTAAATGAAATTATAATTGAAGCATTTGGTTATCCTAAAAGTGATACTTCAGATGATAGAGCAATTGAGTTTGTTGCGGTTATTGATGATGTGGTAGTTGGATATTTAATACTTAATGAAATGATTGATATTATAAAGAATAAGAAGTTCTATCATATTGATTATGTATGTGTTGATTCTAAATATAGAGGACAAAAGATAGGTAAGAATATGATGAATTATGTTATTGATTTTGCCAAAGAAAATGGTGGTTCTAAGATAGAACTTACTTCTAATCCTACTAGAGTAGCAGCTCATAAATTATACGAGAGCTGTGGTTTTGTAAAAAGAGATACGGATGTTTTTAGAAAGGAGCTATTATGATAATAGATATTATTAACAAGAAAAGATTAGGAAAAGAACTTAGTTATAAGGAAATTGCTTATTTTTTTAATGCTTACTTGGAGGGTGAGATTAAAGATTATCAAATGAGCTCATTACTTATGGCTATATGTATTAATGGTATGACTGATGAAGAAGTTTATGCTCTTACTAAAGTATTTATAGATAGTGGTGATATATTAGATTTTTCATCTTTTTGTGATGTTAGTGTAGATAAACATTCTACTGGAGGAATTGGAGATAAAACCACTTTAATTATTGCACCTATTGTTGCTGCTTGTGGAGTAACTGTTGTTAAGATGAGTGGAAGAGGATTAGGTTATACTGGTGGTACTATTGATAAGTTAGAATCTATTCCAGGATTTAGAATAGATTTAACAGATGAAGAGATTATTAAACAAGTAAAAGATATTGGGGTAGTAATAACTGGACAAACTAAGAATCTTGCTCCTATGGATAAAGCTATCTATGCACTTCGTGATGTAACTGGTACTGTTTCATCTATTCCATTAATTGCATCTAGTATTATGAGTAAGAAGATAGCAAGTGGAGCTGATAAAATACTTATTGATATTAAAGTAGGTAATGGGGCTTTACTTAGAACTAAGAAAGATGCTCAAAAACTTAGTCAACTTATGAAACGAATTGGTGAAATATATAATAGAGAAGTACGTACTATTATTAGTGATATGAATACTCCTCTTGGATATAATATTGGTAATAGTCTAGAAGTATTAGAAGCTATGGAAATATTACAAGGAAAAGAGAAGAATAATAATTTGGTTGATTTATGTTTAGAACTTGCTAGTGAAATGGTTTCTATGGGTAAAAATATAAGTATTAATGATGCCTATATGGAAGTTGTTGAAGTGATTAAGAATGGTAGTGCTTATAATAAATTCTTAGAATTAGTTAAGCATCAAAAAGGAAAAATTGATAAACTAAGTCTTGCTCCATATAGAAAATTAATGAAGTCTAAACATAAAGGTACAATTAAAGGTATTAATGCTTTAGAACTTGGAAAATTATCAGTTAGTATTGGAGCAGGAAGAATTAATAAAGAAGACAAAATAGATTATGGTGTAGGTATAAAACTAAGTAAGCTAGTAGGGGAAAAGGTTAAAAAAGGTGAAGTACTTGGAGTTATTTATGTAAATGACAGAATAAAAATGCCAAATACTGATGATATTTTTGATATTGAATAAAAAAGTGTTTGAAAAAAAATAAAATATGATATAATTGTGTTATAAAGGTAGGGTGAAACTATGGAAAAAATTTATGAAGAAAAAAGAAAACAACAAAAACAAAAACAAATTAAAATAGATGGTACTTCTGCTTTATCTTTCTTAGTTGCGATATTTGCTTTAGTATCATTAGTTAGTTTTGGAGTAAGCGGAGGATTAAATACTAGTTATGCATTAAATGATGTATCAGAATTACCTGCTTCATTTACTAGTAGTAATGGAACTCACTATTATGTAAATTCTGATGTTGATTTTCAACAAGGTATTGAATTACACTATGGTCAAGTAGGATCAGCTGCTAAATTCCCAGTATATTGTTTGCAACAAAGACAAGGATTTTGTAATAACAAAACTTATAGTAAAAATGCAAGTAGAACAATAAGTGATGCTGGATTATTATATTTATTAGCTAACTTATATCCAAATACAACTATGACTAAGAATTCAGGAACTTTAAAAGAAGGAAAAGAAGCTGATTCTTATCAATTTGTTACACAAGCTGCTATTTGGTATTATTTATACAAAAATGGAAGTATTGATTCTAGTACTAATAATGATCCTAAAATTGGAGAATTAAATGATGTTACTATGATTCTTACTGAGAACACATTAACACCTAATACTGATAATACAATATTCCAAGCTGCAAGTGGAAAAACATTATTTGATTCATTTACAACTGGTGGAAAAACAGTAAAACAACATATTGATAAAGCTATTGCAATTAAGAATAAAACAGCTATTACATTCACAGTAAATAAATCTGATATTAAAGTATCTAAAGATAATGATGAAAAATTCTATATTACTAGTGCTATAACAGTAAATGGTAAAGTTGAAGATAGTTCTATTGGTACTTATAAAGGATATTCAGTTGCTTTAGCTTCTGGTTCACCTGATGGTGCTTATATTACAGATGAGTCTGGAAATAAAAAGAGCTCTTTCAATGCTGGAGAAAAATTCAAAGTATATGTTCCTACTGCAAGTATTAAAGGAACTGATGCTACTACTGTTAATATATCTGTAACTGGTAACTTTGAAAAATATACTGGATTCTATTATTCAGGAGGAGAAAATTGTCAACAAGTTACTACAGTTGAAAATGTTGTTGATCATCCTAATACAGGAGCAGACTTTGCTATTGCACCTGATACTAGTATGAGTTCAGCTCAAACAATTTACTTTATTGGATTAGTAGTATTATTATGTGGTGTAGGTATTATTTATGCAAATGCTAAACCATCTGCACAAAAACAAGCTCAACAAGAGCAATAAGAATAGTATTAAAAGGAGCCATATATTAATATTTGGCTCTTTACTTGTATTCATGGGTATAATTGCTATTTCATATAATTATTTTCTTACTATGAGAGAGCAAGTATACAATGAAATGAAAATAGCTATGATGGATATTTCAGATGAAGAAGATAATGTTATTGCTGAAGATGTTCCGGTAGCTGAGAATGTTGATAATAATACTAATACAAATGCAAATGCAGGTACTCAAGAGACTCCTAAAAGAGAAATTAATTGGAGTCAATACTTAGGTGTTTTGGAAATACCTAGAATAGGATTAAAAAGAGGTTTTTATAATACTGATTCAAGATATAATAGCATTAATTATAATGTTACGTTAGTTAAGGGTTCTACATTACCAGATGTTAAGAATGGTAATTTGATATTAATGGCTCATTCTGGTGATGCATATATTTCTTACTTTGCTTATTTATATTTATTAAATGTGGGAGATTATGCATATGTTACTTATAATGGAGTTAAATATACTTATCAAATTAAGAATATTTATTATGCTCCTAAAACAGGTATTGTTAATATTTATAGAAATCATAATGCTACTTGTTTAACTATGATTACATGTACTAAGAATAGTGATACCTCACAAACTATTTATATTGCAGAATTAGTATAAGGAGGTGATACTATATGAATCTATCTATAATTGATAAGATAGTTACTGTCTTAAAATATATTTTTTCATCATTCTTATCGATTGAGTTGTTCATATTTAGTATCCTTCTTTTTGTATTCTTAATTATTAATTTTAAGAAAAAGAATAAATTTATCCAAATATTAATAATTGGTATATATATTGGTTTTTTATTAGGAATAGTATTAAGTTATAGTATGTATGTTAAGAGTTGTATTGATTCTTTAGTTAAAGTAATACTTAACTATATTTATTTTCCTTCTACAATTATGTATTTCTTTATAATATTATTTGTTACTGGAGTATTATTTTATACTGTTTTTAGTAAGAAACTTAGTGATTTTAAGAAAATAGTTAATTTTACAATATTTAGTATATTATATTATTTCTTTACTTCATTTATTGCTTTAGCAACTTCTGATGGAGTAGATTTACTAGATGTAGTTACTTTATATAAGAATGATACGATACTGTCAATTGTTCAAGTTAGTAATTTTATATTACTTATTTGGTTATTATTTACAGGCTTTTATTATTTATATAAATATTTTAAGAAAAGATTTGATTAGAGGTGTGAATTATGAATAAGAAATTTTCAGTTTTGAGTTTAGATCAAGTTGTTGGTGATAAAAGACTTGATGTATTTAATAGATATGGACTTGATGCTGAAGTTACTGACTATGCTATTAAAAGAGGTACTGAATGTTTCAAATTAAAGGGTAAGTATTATGCCGCTCATGGATTAGAACCTAATGGTCAGCTATTAGATAAATATGTTTGTGAATATTGGACTTCTACTAAAGATTATAATTCTATAACTAAAGCATATGCTATTGGTGGATTTGATGTTCATACTGAAGCTGCTTGGAGTGATGACAATGGAGTTAGAATTGTTGTTCCACTTGCAGATATTAAAGATGAAATAACTGATGCTTATACAATTCAAGGTGATAAAGGAGAAGTTAGAGTTGTTACTTTTGGAGAATATCCACAAACTGTATTAAAAAGCGATGAAGCAGAAGAAATGTTTAATAACTATCAAAATGGTCTTGCTAAACCAACTGGTAAAGAATATGGGGCAGTTGGTTATAGAACTGAAAGATATTATGATGGTAATACTAGAAAGTTTGAAGAAGATGATTATAAAGAATATGAATTTGAAGGAGAACGATATGTTTTAGCAAATAAAGCATGTTTTGACAATGGTTCTTCTAGAAAATTCTGGGCTAAAGTTGAACCAATTGAATGGATTATTGATGAAGAGAGTGGTTTAGCTATTACTAAGAAATGTATTATTGGTGGTATCCCTCTAAATCGTAAAGGTCTATACTTTGGTAATTTTGATAAGACTAGAGTTCAAATGTTTTTAGATAATGATTTTGCTATTGATTGCCAAGTTATTAATAAAACCAAAGAATTATATGATATGACTAATGAAGAAATAGAAGAAGAAAATGAAATGAAAAAGAGTTTATAAAAACTCTTTTTATTTTATATTATGAGTTGCATGATATTCTTCTAAAGTAATATCATTTTCATAGATTTCTTTTGCTATTTTTTTGCCTACATAGCGATAATGCCATGATTCATATTGATATCCAGTTTCTTTTTCTTTTCCTTCTGGGAATCTTAAGATAAAGCCATATTTATGAGCATTTTTTTGCATCCATAAGAATTCTTTTGTTTTTCCAAAGTTAGTATAATCATAAGCTCCATTATATACATCTATTGCTAAACCTGTTTGATGTTCTGAATATCCAGGTCTTCCAGAATATGTATCAGCAGCTTTCTTACCATCTTTTTTTACATATCTATTATATAAATCTACTTGATAAGTATAACTTCTATATGATGACATAGCAATTAATGTGTAACCTTCTTTTTTAGCATCTTTTGCCATTTCTTCGTAAGCTTCTTTAGCATCTTTTACTAGTTTCATACCACTTCTAGCATAAGTAGTTGAGATTGTTTCTAGATTATTAGGTACATAGTCTTTTGTTAAATAATTATATTTATTAACTAAAATATAGTCTTTATTTAGATGTTTAGATTCTTTAGCATTTTCATAGTATGGATAATCTAATCCTATGTTTACATCAATTACTATTTGTTTGTTATCTAATTTAGAATTACTTTCTTTGTATTTTAAATATCTTTGTAAGTTTTCTTCTCTAAAGTAATCTATTTGTTTGTTAATATAGTCTAATTTTTTATATTCTGAATCTAAGTCTTTATCTTTTTTCTCTTCTTTTTTCTTTTCTTCTTTTATTTCTTTTTCAGGTTTAGGTGTAGTAATGAATTTGTAAATAGTAGTTGTTCCTTTTATTAGTAGAAAGCAAAGTAAAAAGACTATTATTATGAAGATAATAAAGTTTTTCCATTTAATTTTTAATTTTTTCTTTTTTACTTTGGCCATACTATTCACCTAATTATATAATAACATTTATTTATTGTTTTTACATAGTTATTTTTTATATGGTATAATTTTAAGAGAAGGTAGATTTTATGAAATTAAAGAAGGAATATAAATATTTAATAGTACTTATTATTGTATTAATACTTAGTATAATTATCTATAGACATTTATTTATATATTCTTATAGTTTAAATAGAAGATGGGATTTAAATTTAAGTAGTAATTATAAAGAAAGTATTGTAGTTAAAGAAAAAGATAATTATATAGGTAAAGGTATAAGTTATAGGGTATTTAAATATAATGATATAGATAAGAATACTTGGGGTATTAAGTTTACTAAGAAAGATAATAGTACTAAGTATTATAATAAGTATAGTGAATGTATTAGTGATTATTTAAAATATATAGATGTGGATGATTATAAGTGTTCTAATTGTATGTATTATTATAAAAATATTAATAATAATGAATTAATGCTTATACTTGATAAAAATAAAAAGTTATTATATGTAATAGAAAATATATTATAGGAGGATTTATGAACAGAGATAAAGTATTAGAAATTGCGAATAATTTTTTAGACGGCAGTAATATTATTGCGTGCTACGGAACTAATATGCGATGTGGTGATGAAATAATAAATAATGGGCTAAGATATAAAAGAAATAATATTGTACTTATGCATCCTAATGTTAAGACTCAGGTTTTAGCAAGTTTTGGTGATAAAGAAATAGTAGATGATCCTTGTAATATAGTTATTAGTTTACCTAATGAATTCTTTAGTATGCTATTTTCATTAGATAAAGATGAAGTAATTGATTATTTAGATAGATTAAGAGAAGAAGGATTAGATGAATGGATGATTAATTCTATTTGTGATAATTATTTTGATGAAGATGATTTACCTACTAATATTATTCCTAAAGAGTTTATTGCTGGTAGATTTATATATTTGGATGGTATGAGTTTTGTTGTATTTGAGAATAATTTAAATGAAGCTTGTAATCATATTAAGTATGAAGAAAATAGAAATTTTTTTACTAATTTAAGTGCTAAAGAAAAAGAAGAGTTTGTTTTAAAAATTAAAGATAAATTGAACTTGAAATAGGTGATAAGATGAATATTAGAGAAATATTCTATGAATTAATAAATGAAGCAGTAGCTGCTAAAGTAGTTTTTGATGATTTAGAATGGCCTATTTCTTTTAATACTGTTATATATGAGAATGAGAAAAGAAAAGTTAATTTATTTAATGATAATAATATGGCTACTTTAGTTATTAAAAATGAAGAGTTATTCTTTAATAAATTAGAAGAATATATTAAGTGTATTAGTAGTACTTAT
>CAMOYT010000035.1 GCA_946630315.1 uncultured Bacillota bacterium
TAATTTCTTATTTACTAATTTTGATAACCCTAGAATCATTTCCTGTTAAATTAATCGTTATAGTTATATGATTTTAGTGTGAAAGGAGAAAAATTATGAATCAAGAAAAAATTGGAAAGTTTATAGCAAAGTGTCGTAAAGATAAAAAAATGACACAATCAGAGTTGGCAGAAAAACTAGGTGTTACAGACAAATCAATAGGCAATTGGGAGAATGGTAGAAACATGCCAGATTTGTCACTATTTAAACCACTATGCGATGTTTTAGGAATAACTATTAATGATTTATTGAGTGGTGAAAAAATAAGTAAAGATAAGTATCAAGAGAGATTTGAAGAAAATATAGTTAATACAATTGATTATTCAACTAAAAAAATAAATAAATATAGTAATTTAATAGGACTACTATTAGTTATATTTGGATTATTTATATCAATGTCAGCTATTATGATATTTCCAAGTGAAAGTAGTTGGGGATCAATATATTCTATATTTGGAGTTATAATATTTGTAATTGGTATATCAAAACTAACAAAACACATAAAATTAAATATAAGATTACTTTTAATAATAATAGTATTTTTAGGATCATTAGGAATATTATTCATTACAGATTATATAAATGTCAAAAGAAACAATGTTGCTCCAATGTTTAGAATATCTTCAACATATATTGGAATTGACAATGGAGATGTGCTTTATTATGATACACCATTCTATGATGTAATTAAGTGTAAAAGCAAGTTTAATATTGTAAAAAACAAAAACTATTCTCATGAAGACTTATTTAGATATTGTACAAATAATAAATAGTATAAAAGGCTAGTGTAAACTAGTCTTTTTTATACAAAAAAATTAAAATAATTTTATTTATCTATTTACAAAAAAATTTAAAATGGTATAATTTTCATGCTTAGAGGTGATTACATGAAATTATTAAAAGAAATATTTAATTGGAATATTAATGATATATTAAAGGCACTTATAGGTTCTTTTTTATTTTGCCTAGCTATTAATATCTTTGTAGTACCAAATAATTTATACACTGGAGGAGTACTAGGTATAGCTCAATTAATTAGAAGTATATCAATAGATATATTAAATATAAAAACAAGTTTTGACTTTAGTGGTACTATTTATTTCATATTAAATGTTCCATTATTTATAGTAGCCTATAAGAATTTAGGAAAGACATTCTTCTTTAGAACAGTATTTGCTGTAGCTATACAGACAATAATGTTATCTATAATTCCATCCCAAAAGATAGTAAGTGATGTCCTAACTAATGTCTTTGTAGGTGGAATACTTGGAGGAATAGGAGTAGGAATGATTCTATCAAGTGGTGCTAGTACTGGTGGAACAGATATAATTGGTCTAGCTATTGCTAAGAAATATAATAATTTCTCAGTAGGTAAAATAGGTCTAATAGTTAATTTTGTTATCTATGCTATAGCTGGGGTAAGATATGGTCTAGAAATTGCAATATATTCAATTATCTACTCAGTAGTAGATAACATTTTAGTAGACAAAATGCATGAACAAAATGTATGTTCAACCGCTTTTATCTTCTGCAAAAAGAATCCAAAGCCAATTAATGATTATATTAAAAATGTATTGGACAGAGATTTTACTTATTGGTATTCAAAAGGTGGATATGATGATTCTAGAACATATATCATATATACAGCATTAACAAAATATGAATTAATAAAATTAGAAAGAGCCTTAAAAACTTTTGATATTCAAACATTTATGATTAAAAGTGAAGGAATAGGTATAAAAGGAGAATTCTTAAAAAAATATTAAGAGAAAAGAGCAATGCTCTTTTTTTATAATTACTAAATCTATATTATGATATAATATTGCTATAATATATAACTAAAGAATGGTGATTTAATGAAACAAAGAATTAAAAGATTAATAGTACTATCTATAATACTATTAATAATAACAACCATTACAATAATGAAAACAGGTAATAAGATTACTTATACAATAAATAATGCAAATAAATTAACTGATTATAGATGGAATGTATATGATAGTACTGGGAAAGTAGAATTAGATGATCAAAAAACTAAAGGTAATAATCTATATTTAACTTTTAAAGGTACAAAAGCAGGTAAAGTATTTGTTTCATTAGAATATGATGGTTACAAAGAAATAAAGATATTATATGTTCATAATACCAAAGTAATTACTGATAATAATTTCTTTGGTTATTCCAAAGGTTCAGAATCAATACCAATTTCTATAGCAATCATTACAATATATTTATTATATATTTTAATAAAAGAATATAAACAAAGTATTAATGATAATATATATCAATATAAAAACATAGCTTATCTAGGACTAATAATATTCATAGTTAGTTTTTTAATAAATGATATACTATCTATTATTAACTATGGAGGTCTATATGAAACTATTTCAAAAGTAATTAATTCAATGTCATTCTTTTCAGTAGCAATATTTATAATAGCTTTTATTACATTCCTATTAGTAACAATCTTTAATATACAATTAATAAGAAAAGAAGGAAAATCACCCAAAAATCTATTAGGACTATTCTTAGGATTATTTATCTGTATTTTAACTATATTACCAACAATAAGTTATAGTTTTATTTTAAAAACACAAATTATAAATATATTTGATTTACGTGGTGTTGGAACATACATATATACTTTCATTGAAACAGATATTTATCTAATAGTTACTTATTTAGAATGCATATTGATAGGAACAATAATAATTGGAATTAAAGCTGCTAGAAAAAAAGTATCTTATGATAAAGATTATATGATTATTTTAGGATGCAAAATAAGAGAAGATGGAACACTTACACCTTTATTAAAAGGAAGAGTAGATAAAGCATTAGAATTTAGAAATAATCAGCTTAAAGAAACAAAAAAAGATCTTATCTTTATACCATCTGGAGGAAAAGGAAATGATGAAATTATTTCTGAAGCAGAAGCTATTAAAAATTATTTAAAAGAAAATGGTATAAAAGAAAAGAATATAATACTAGAAAATAAATCAAAAAACACTTATGAAAATATAAAATTTTCAAATAAATTAATCAAAAAAGAAAAAGCAAATATTTGTTTTTCTACAACAAATTATCATGTTTTAAGAGCCGGATTAATTGCAACAAATCAAAGTCTAAAAATAGAAGGAATTGGAAGCAAAACAAAATCATATTTCTGGATAAATGCCTTTATAAGAGAATTTATAGGAACTTTATATTCTGAAAAAAAGAGTCATATAATTACCATTATAATAATCAATTTAATATTAATATTTATGATTCTAATAACTTATATAGCTAATATTTTATAAGGAGTAGTTAAATGAATTGGATAGTGACTGAATTAAACAACTGGCCTTTAACATTATGTGGTATTTTTTATAGTATTTTATGCATATTTAGTATTGTAACTGGATTAATATATGCTAGTGGTAGAAAAGAATTAAATCCATTGGAACTATCAGATAAATTTGTAAAACAACTTTCAAGTAAGAAAAAATTAAAAAAATTTACTATTAAGATGGGATGGATTACTTTTTTTGTAGGAATAGTTCAAGGACTAACAGCAATTGCAATATTTAAAGGGTATAATGTCATTTTAAATGCTTTTGCTCTATTATTTACAATATTTTCAATATGTTCAGTATTATTTAAATTAAAGGGAAAAATAAATGCCTTTCCTATAATTAAATTAATATTTTATACTCTAATACTTATAATATTATTATTAGCTGGAATTAATAACTATGGTCCATCAAAAGAAAGTTTAAAATTTTTAAAAAGTGATGATAAAATAACAGTATCAAAAATAAAAGAAGGTTATTTATTTGCCGGAAAAAGCAATGATAAAGCCATTATCTTTTTTCCAGGTGCACGAGTATCATATAAAGCATATGCCAAGTTAATGTATAAATTTGCAGAAAATGGTTATGATTGTTATTTATTATCAGAAACACTAAATCTAGCATTCTTCAATATAAATAAGCCAAACCAATTATTAAAAAAATACAATTATAAAGAATGGTATATATCTGGACATTCTCTAGGTGGAGTAGCTGCTACTCTTTATGCTTCAAATAATCCTAAAAAAATATCAGGAATAATCTCATTAGCATCTTATCCAACAAAAGAAATAAAAGGAAATATAAAATATATTGCACTATATGGTAGTAATGATAAAATACTTAATATAAATAAGTTTAATAAGTCTAAAAAATATTTGCCAAAAGACTACAAAATAGAAATAATTGAAGGAGGAAACCATTCAGGATTTGCTAATTATGGCAATCAAAAAGGTGATGGTGAAGCAACAATTTCCAATGAAAATCAACAAAATCTTGTGATACAGACTATAAAAAATGAAGAATAAATCATGAATGTCATAAATAAAACATTCATAGAGCTAATTTTAAAAGAATATAATGAAAATAAAGACTAGTAATAGTCTTTTTTTCTTTAGAAATTGACTATTTTACCATTTTATAGTATAATATGACCGGAAAAAGGGGATAGGTTAAATGAAAAGAATAATAGATTATAAAGAATTACCATATTCAAGTAGGGGACAATCAATATATTTAAGAATGGAAACAGATCCTAAATTATATATAGCATTATTAGAAAAAGGATATACTATAGTAAACCATATAGCAGATACATCAAAAGATACTATCTATCTAACAGGACAAAGACAAGTTATTGGTTGCTCTACATTTGAAGAATATAAAGAACAAGTAGATAATAAAATACAGTCTACTTTAAAGAAAGAAAACATAGTAAAACCAGAAACAAAAGACTTTAATTTTAAATCACTATTTAATCATGAATATAAATTACCATTTGTATTAAAAAATGAAAATAGAAATGGTGGCAAAGAGAAATTTTTGATAAATACAGAAGAAGATTATGATAACTTAATTGCAGCAGTAAAATTTTTACTAAATAGAAAATTATTTTCATTAATAGGAATTGATAGAGAAGATATAAAATATAAAATTGATTATAGTAAATACTTAGAAGCAAATTTTAAAATTCAGGAATATATTGATACTCCAAGTGAGTATAATACAACTGTTAGATTAATAACTACACCATCTAATGATTTATTATATGCATCACTTAAGTATAATGAGCAAGAACAATTAAGAGATGATACAACACTACTAGGATATTTATTAAGAGAATTATATCCATTAAGTACTAAATCAATAGTATCAAACACTTTATCTGGAGGACATAACCTTTTACTTGGTGAAAGTCTTTATACAAAGGAAGAAGAAAAGCTCTTAAGAAGTCATAATATATCATCAGATGATTTTGCAAGTGTTATAACAGCCTCTTCTATAGCTCACAAAGAATGCAGCAAAGAACTAGGAATAATATGTGGTTTTGATTATATATTTGATAAACTAAAAGAAAAATGGTATTTATTAGAATATCATAGTAGACCAATGGTTGGAGATTATTCAAAAAGACAAGGCCTAAATTATAATACAAAAGAAGAGAGATTAAGAGCTGAAGGTAGAGTAAGAGCAACAGCTCTACAATATGTATTAAAAAAATAAAAAAGACTATTAATTAGTCTTTTTTTATAATGTTTTTCCAGAAGAGTCATCTATACTACTTGTATCGTCATCATCAATCATATTATTCCCCCTAAAATTATTATAGTAAATTAAAAAGTATAATTAAATATGAAACCAAATACATAACATAATAAAATAGTAAATTCTAAATAAAAATGTTATGATATAAAAAACAATATTAAAGAGGTGATTTGTATTAAAACTGATTTAGATATAAT
Organism: uncultured Bacillota bacterium; assembly: GCA_946630315.1. Lineage (GTDB taxonomy): Bacteria > Bacillota_I > Bacilli_A > RF39 > UBA660 > UBA3789. The sequence continues at coordinate 5,837 of CAMOYT010000035.1, forward strand.
AATACCTTGTTACAATGCTAAAGAGACATTATTTTATACTTTAGCATCTATAAGTACACAAAAACAAGCACCATCTTTTAAAGTTTATTTAGTAAATGATAAATCAAAATATGATTATCAAGAAGAAGTAAATCACTTCTCCAACTATTTTTCTATTGAAGAAATAAAACTAGATACTAATCAAGGTCCAGGTGGAGCAAGAAAAGAGGGAATTTTAAGAACAAATAGTCCTTATCTAATGTTTATTGATAGTGATGACATATTATATGATTGCTTGTCACTACATCATCTATATCAAGCTATCCAAGGATATGATATTTGTATATCTAATTTTATTTTAGAGCGAGATGGAGTAAGAGTAGTAAAAGAAAGAAATAAAGTTTGGTTACACGGAAAAATATATAATAGAGAATTCTTAACAAAGCATAATATTAATTTTAATAATACTAGAGCTAACGAAGATAATGGTTTTAATAGATTAATATTACTATTAAATCCTAAAATTAGATATTTAAATAATATTACTTATGTATATAAAGAAAATGAAAAGTCAATTACAAGATCAAATAATAGAAATTATAAAATAGCTGGTTTAGAAGGTTTTTGTATAAATATGAAATGGGCAATAGATGAATCAATAAAAAGAGGAGGAGACAAAGCAGTAGCACCATATCTTGCTACTTCATCTCTTATTTCGATGTACTATGATTATTTATATACTAGAGGAGAACCTAATAATAAAGATATATTGAAGTTTAGTAAAATACTAATTCGATATTATAAAGAAAATGAAAATTTACCAGAAAAATTTTTACAAGAATGTATTAAATATAAAGAAGAGGATCTTGCTAAAGAAAAAAAAGAGTATAAGAAAGATATTACATTCAAGGATTTTATAAATGAGGTGATTAATTATGATTGATATAATAATACCTTGTTATAATGCACATAAAACATTAGGAATAACTCTAAATAGTATAATAAATCAAAGTATAAAAGATATAATTAATGTAATATTAGTAGATGACTGTTCAAATGAAAACTATAATTATTTTGTAGAAACATATAAAAAATATATATCAATAAAAGAAGTAAAAACAAAAGAAAATGTAGGAGCGGGTTTAGCAAGAGAAGAAGGAATTAATAAATCTAATTCAAAATATATAGTGTTCTGTGATAGTGATGATATTTTTACTAATTATGATTCAGTAGAAGCACTATATAATGAAATAGAAAAAGGATTAGATTATGTAAATTCTTTAGAATATGATGAAAAAAGAGAATCTTTCTTTATATTAAATGGAAATGTTCATGCCAAAATTTTTAGAAGAAAATACTTAGAAGAGAATAATATTCATTTTAATAGTACAAGGTATCATGAAGATAATTACTTTAATAATTTAGTAGTATTAAGTGGTGCCAAGAAGTATGATTTATATAAGACAACATATTATTATACTTATAACAAAAACTCAATTACTAATGATGACAAAGATTTTGAAAGATTAGAAATATATTTTCAAAATATGCGAGATTTAATAAATATTGTTAAAGATAAAAATTATTCTAAAGTTAGACTAGCTCGTTTTAAAAGAGAAAAGTATAGATTTCTAAGACGTATTTATAAAAAGTTTAATAATAAACAAAAAGATATTTTTAAAAAATGGATAGAAGAATATGATGAAGACTTTTTAGAATTCATTGATATTAGTGATAAACAATTTGTAAATAAACTAATAGATTATTTAAATAACATAATAAAAGACTAGCATTACTAGTCTTTTTATGTGAAATATAAGAAGTCTCCAACAGCTCGTTCTCCGTTATCATCACTAGGATTATTTATTAAAGAATTATTTCTAACTAGAGAAACACTGCCTCCTTGATCCAAGCTATATGCATTATTACAACCTTTACTTTTTAAATATTCTGCAGTATCACTTAACTTATTATTATAAGTAGTATCAGTAACAATATAATACTCCCCAGGTCCAGCTTGACCAATAACATTTCTTTTATAATAATTTCCTTCTCTATAACTTGGAGAAGTATCACCATTTTCGATTACTTGAGTACTATGACAAGAGAATGAATACTTAACACCATTATTAACTAATTCTTGAGCAGATTTTCCTTTAGCATTATAAATATTTCCATTAGAATCAAGTAATAACTCTTGTCCACCAGAAACACCATCTTTTTTTATTTGACCATCTACAATAACAATATTATTTCCACCTTTTAAGTCTTCAGCACCATTACTATAATCAAAGTGACTTCCATTAATTAGTACAGAAGAGTTAAGCCTTTGAGCAGCTGAAGAAGACTTTTCAAGTCCATTTCCATAACTACCATTAGCAGGAGCACCATTAATCTGGCTACCATCATTTATAACAACATGAGTAACTTTAACTGGTTGCCCATTAATCATTTCAGTAGTAGTTGTTGTAAATAAAGATGAATTAACAGTAGCATAATCTGCTTTTTCTATTTCATCACCATATTTATTAACAGCATTATATACATTAGAGCCTGCTGTAAGTTTAGTAGTATCAACATTTTTATCAGCAGTAGAAGTGTTACCTAATGTAGTACCAGTAATCTTATTTAAAGCCTCAGTATCACCCTTAACATAAGCTTCTGCTGTAGTAGATAGATATTCAGATATCTTACCAAAATTTTCGCAAATTGAATTAATGCCAGCATCTAAAGTTGTAAACCCACTAACGCAACTCTCTTGAATAGGCCCCATAAAAACAGACTCATCTTTTAATTTACCAATAGATGAAGTAACAGTTTCTTGAATGCTTTTAATGCTTTCATTATATTTAGAAGTAGTTGCTATGGCATCATTAAATATTCCATAATCAGATACTTTATATTCTTCCATACTATCATCCTCATATTCTAATAATATTATATCATAGATTATTGCTAATTAAAGACTAAATGAAATCTTTTACAATTAATTATTTTACTAAAACTATCATTATGATATAATTAACATGTTAGGACAGGTGATACGATGAAAATATTATGTCTTGGACATATTACATATGATACTACTATTCCAGTAGAAGGATTTCCCGAAGAAAATGAGAAATATCATATCAATAATAAAATAGAGTGTGGCGGAGGACCTTCCTCAAATGCTGGTTATTTATTAAGTAAATGGAATGAAGAAGTATATATTGCTGGTGTTGTAGGTAATGATTATCAAGGTCAAGCAGTAATAAAAGAGTTTAATAAAATTGGTGCTAATACAGATTATATCGAAGTAAATGAAGAAGTAGGAACAGATAGTAGTTATATAATTGCAAATACTAAAAATGGTTCTCGTACTATATTAACATCAATAGCAGGAAGAAAAGAACACCCTCTAACTATAGATATTAATGATAAATTTGACTATATAGTCTTAGATGGTGATGAGCCAACTGCTGCTAAAAAAGTTTTAGCAAACAATCCAGATGCAATTAGTATATTAGATGCAGGTAATCTAAGAGAAGGAACAGTAGAATTATCCTATTTAGTTGACTATTTAGTATGTTCACATGACTATGCAGAAGACTATACAAATATGAAAATGGATTATGATGATATAGACTCAGTAATAGCTATTTATGAGAAAATGAAAGAATCATATGATAATAAAATAATAATTACATTGGAATCACGTGGTTGTTTTGCAGATATCAATGGAGAATATAAGATTATTCCAAGTATAGAAATAAATCCAGTAGATTCAACTGGTGCTGGAGATATCTTTCATGGCGCTTTTACTTTCTTTTTAGCAAATGGATATAAGTTAGAAGAAGTATTAAGATTAGCAAACATAACTGGTGCTTTATCAGTTGAAAAATTAGGAAGTCGTTATAGTATGGCAGAACTAAGTGATGTTTTAGAAAGAGCAAAGAAAGAAAATGATTGATTTATATCATAATTTACCTCATTTAGACCTACATGGTTATGATAGAGATTATGCAAGAATTGCTATAAATGACTTCATCTCAGACAATATAAAAATGAAGAATCAAAAGATAGTAATTATCCATGGAAGAGGTAGTGGAATATTAAAAAAAACAACTCAAAATACATTAAAATCGAACAAATTTGTAGATGAATACAAAATTGACAATTTTAACGACGGACAAACTGTTGTAAAACTAAAGAAAGGCTTTGACATTTAAGCCTTTTTATGTTATCATATTAAGCACATGTGTGAAAGAGGGGAGTTCGATTATATGTACACAGAAGAATATGAACGTAGAGGATTTCCATTTAGAGATTTTCTACTAAAACTTATTTTAATAATCATATTTGTATTCTTACTTGTATGGTTATTACCAAAATTCATTTCTCCAAATACAGTAGTTACAAAAGATAGCAATTGTAGTGGCACTACTAATGGAGAAGTATGTGATAATACAGGTATAAAAGCCTTAACATCACAAATCTTTTCAGATAATCTTGAAAAGATGAAAGAAGCTGCTATCAATTACTATACAGATGAAAGACTACCAAAAGAAGTAGGAGAATCTGATACCATGACTCTAAGTGATATGATTGGTAAACACTTAATTGCACCTTTAATTGATAAAAACAATAAAGCTGTAAATGTAGAAAAGAGTTATGTAAAAATTACTAAGATGGATAATGAATACATCTTAAAAGTAAATATTAAAGATAGTGAGAAAGAAGACTATATCCTAGTACATTTAGGATGCTATAACTATTGTGATTCATATTTATGTGAAAAACAAAACAGCGATGATGTACAAGTAAAAGGATCTTCAACTCCAACAACTACAGTTCCAATCAAAGGATCAACTGGAGGATTCCCAGTATATCCAACAAAACCTGTAGTAAAGAAATACTGTGAATATGACTATAACACAGGAAAATATTTTGGTAAGTATGGATATGAAGTATCTAAAAATACTTATACAAAAGAATGTGTAGTTACACCTGCACCAGAAGACAAACATTATTGTGTATTCTACAATGACAAGTTCTATGGTATAAACGGTGACATCGTAACACCTGAAACATACAAAGAACAATGTGTACCAAGAGATGAACATTATTGTGTAATCTATGATGGTGAATACTATGGTAAAGAAGGAAACGTAGTAGATAAAGATGAATACCAAAAACAATGTATGCCAGAAGAAAAACATTACTGTGTAGTTTACGATGGTAAATACTATGGTAAAAATGGTGATGTAGTATCTAAAGATACATATTTTGATCAATGTACAGAAAAACCAGAACCACAAGTTCTAAAATGTACAATCAAAGATGGAAAATACTATGATAGTACAGGTATCGTTGTTTCTAGACAAGAGTTTGAAACACAATGTATGCCAGAAGAAGAACACTATTGTGTAGTTTACAAAGGTGACTATTATGGTAAAGATGGTAAAAAAGTAAGTAAAGAACAATATAAGAGTGAATGTCAACAAGAAGAAAAACATTATTGTGTATACTATGATGGTGACTATTATGGTAAAGATGGTGACAAAGTATCTGAAGATAAATACAGAGAAGAATGTATGCCAGTCGACAAGCATTATTGTGTTATCTATAATGGTGACTATTATGGTAAAAATGGTGATAAAGTAACTGAAAAAGAATATAAAGAACAATGCCAATTACCAGAAGAACATTATTGTGTTTACTATAATCAAAATTATTATGGTAAAGATGGTGACATTGTAACTGAAGCAGAATACAGAAAACAATGTATGCCAGAAGAAAAACATTATTGTGTATACTATGATGGAAAATATTATGGTAAGAATGGTGACGTTGTAACATATGCTGAATATCAAAAACAATGTCAATCACCAACAGTTGAATATCTATATGAATATAAGAAAACAACTGGTACAAAATTATCAAAATGGACAGGATGGTCAGATTGGACAAAAACAAGTTGTGATACTAAAGCAGTAAATTGTAGCGATAATGATGTTACATGTTTAGCAAAAACACAACTATATGAAAGAAAAGAAAAAATTGGAACATATAAGAAACCATATATTAAATACAGAGATGTAATTAGACAAACTGGATCTTATACTCAAAAAGCATGTTCTAAATATGATTATGTAGTAATTAATAAAACAACTTATGCAACAACTACAACTACTACACATCATTATTCAGTAATTGATACAATTACAAGAACAACAAGACAAACAGTAGGAGGATGGGTATACAATGGTCGTGCATCATACTCTAATCCACCTAGTGATACAGCAACAAGACATTATAAATTTGTAGGAGCTGATTTCAGTTATTGTAATGATACTTGTACATCACTACCAAATTATTACTATGATTCATATAGTTATACTGGTGGTGGAATATCAACAGTAACTAATACTACTTCAGCACCTGGTGAAAGTTATGACACAACATCAACTGATACAACTAGTACAACAGAAACAACTGCAAGTGCTAAATGTGGAAGTTATACATATAAAACAGTACCTATTTATGGAACAATAAGAGTTAGTGATGTTGTTAAACGTGAAGAACCATTATATGGATCTGTATGTTACAAGAGTACTAAAACTAGAAACATCGTAGAAAAAGGTAAAATTACTTATAAATGGAGTACTTACAACAATCAAGAACTTATAAACGCTGGTTATGAAATGACTGGAAATAAGAAAGTGAAATAGTAAGGGGGATTAAAAATGGAAAAGAAAATAGCTAATGTAGTATTTTATAAATTTTTTGGTGAACAAGGAGTAATGCAACAAGCATGTATCTTCTATGAAGATGGAACAGTTAAAAACTGTATGTATGAAGAAGGTCTTGAAGCAGCACAACTTATAGCTGAAGAAGAAGGTAAAACAAAATCATCATTTAAAGAAATGATTAATAAAGATAGAATTTATGTATTATCAGGAAGAGAATTCGAACGTAGATTCCAAGAGTTCGTAATTCCTGAACCTGCTAAAGTTTTTGTTAAAAATGCCATTGATGAAGTTATGTCACAAACATCAACTGGAGATTTACCAATGGTAGTAGAAGAATCAGCTAATGTAATACCTTTAACTAAAATAATTAAACCAGAAGTTAAAAATATAGTTAAAGAAGAAAAACCAGAAGATGTTGAAAAAAATAATGAAATTAAAGAAAAAGTAAATAATGATAAAAAAACTGATATTGAAACAGGAAGCAAAAGATCTACAAGAGTAAATCCAGTAATAATCCCAGAAGTATCTAAAATAGTAGATGAAGAACCAAAAGAAGAAGTAAAAGCTGGAGAAGAAATAATTATGGATTCTCCACTTAATACTGCAATGGAAGAAGAAAAATCTGAAGAACCATCTACTAGAGTAGAGAAAGAAGAACCAGAAGAAGCAATAGAAGAAGTAGAAGAAAGCAAAGAAGAACCAAAAGTAAGAAGAAAGGTTATAATTCCTCCTATTGGAATTTATCCAGAAGAAGAATTAGATTTAACAGACTTCGAAGAAGAAGATACAATGAGCAAAGCAGCTGATAAAGTTGAAAGCTTTAATGATGATGATAATGCAGATGCTGAAGAAGTAGAAGCAATAGATGAAGAAGAAATTGACGATGAAAGAGATATTGAAATACCAGCTGCTGATGAGCCAGAAGAAGAATTAGACGAAGAAGTAAAAGAAGGATTTGTAAAACGTGGACTTAGAAAATTGAAAAATGGTGCTAAAAAACATTGGAAGAAAGTTACAGCCGTAGTAGCAGCATGTGCCTTAGCATTCGGATTATATTCTTGCAATGCTCGTCAAACTAAATCTGGTGAAATAATTGATAATAATATAGGAATTCATTCATTAGTTGGAGACAACAATGATAATGAAAACGAAAAACAAGCTACAGAAGAACAAGTAGTACAAAATAATGTTGCAGCAGAATCAGTATCTAATGATGCATTCCAAGGATATACTTATGAACAATTACTTGGAGTTACTCAAAATGCAACTCAAAAAGCTGAAATGATTCGTATACATGATGCTTTAGTAGCATATAATGATACTTTTGCTAACGCTTGGTTAGAAGAAGGAAAAGATGTAAAAGCTGCATTAAGTTTTGAAGAAGTAATTGCCTTAAGTCAAGCATATAATCAATTCAGTCCTCAAGAAATAAAAGCAATCTTTAATGGATATGGAATGCGTTCAAGTGATTTAGAAAATGCTTATAAAACTGCAACATTACAATTAATGGGAGCTCACGTAATTGAATCACGTGAACATCCTGTTGATATGAGTGGAATCATCGTATCTGAAGAAGGTAAAGAATTCTACAATAAATATCATGAATTATTCTTAGCAGCTAAAGAAGCTGAAGGAGAAGAAAAAATTGAAGCAGTAGAAGCTTTCTATAGAGCATTACATGAAGACTTCCCAATCAGTAAAGAAGTAAGAGAAGAAGGAATTTCTCATGCTGATGGAAGAGCTGAATTAGAAGCATATAAATTATCAGTAGTACCAATGGTAGCTGCTGGAGAAATTATGTGGCAAAACTTAGAAATAGATAACACACTAAAAGGTGGAGTAGCAAATTATTTCTTAGACTTTGCAAGTTTTGAAGGATTAACTGAACAAGAAATCTTAGATAGAGTTCAAGCTGGTGGAAATGGTGTTGTATATGGTGATTTAGATTACTTTAATGACTTAGGATTATGTAACTTTGCAGAAGAACAATTTGATATAGTTCAACAAGTTACAATGTCTGCATGTGCAAATGAAGATGATCTTAATCCACTATATGAACAATATCGTGATGCTATAGTTAATGAATTAACAAGAGCAGGAAACTATGTAATTGATGATGCTCATAGAGATTTATCAAGATTAGATAGATTCCAAGATATTGTAAACTGGCATTTTGATATTACTGAAGATGGATATTATTCATATCAAGTAATTGAAAATACTGAAACATGGACACAAAGACGTGAATGGACAGAAACTGAAAGTCATACAACAACAAGAGAAGAAACAACAGTTGAACATAGAGAAATTCCAGACGAAGAAAGAGACAGAATAGATAGAGAAATCGAAGAAGAAAATAGACGTGCAAGAGAAGAAGCAGAAAGACAAGCTGAAGAAGAAAGACGTCGTATGCAAGAAGAAGAAAACCAAAGAACAGAAGAACAACAAAGACAAATTGAAGAAGATGAACAAGATTTACAAGATAGAATCGATGATGCAAATGATAGAATCGATGAAGGTGGAACTGTTAATGAAGATGACTTTGGTGATCATGATGTTGACTTCGATGATGAACATTCAGATGAACATGGAAACTTAGATGATTCAGTTCATGATATTACAACTGATCCAACTGGAGATCAAACTGGACAAGATTTACCTAATCCAGAAGATACAGGTGCTAACTTTGATAGAGAAGCTCCAACTACTACAAATGATCCAGAAGAAGATTATGATGTAATAATTGAAGAATATGAAGAGCCAGTAGAAGAGCAAGAAATAGAAGAACATGAAGAAAAACAAGAAGTAACAAATCCAAAAACTTCAACAGAGGAAAAAGAAGAAGCTCCAAAAGCTGAAGAGAAGAAGGAAGAGCCAAAACAAGAAGCTCCAAAAGCTGA
>CAMOYT010000036.1 GCA_946630315.1 uncultured Bacillota bacterium
TCTTGACACTTCATTGTGTCTAGTGCATTAAAAATTTTAAAATTGTATTGCTTTTCGGTATAGTCTATGTTATATTGTTATTATCAAAGAAGGAGTGATAATATGAATTACATAACGGCACGCGCCGTAGCACAAACAAAATATTTAATAAGTAAAGGACTAGAACCTAAGGAAGCATGTGAGATTATAATAGACAAATATATAGTTAATCCGAAATTAAATATTAGTAAATTAATTAAAGAAATTAAGAAGGAAATAAAACAAGAGTTTTATTACGAGGATGAAGATTTATGGTAGTATATAGAAATGAAGCAAATGTAATAATAGATTCATTTAAACGAGATTTTAGAAAAAAATATAAAAATTTAGATTTAGAGATATATATAGGAGATAAAAATAATTTAGTTGATGTAGTTGTAATGCATTTTGTAGATAATTTAGTACATAGATCAATTAGTTATAATATTAATGTAATAAAGTTGGATGGTAGTTTATATCAGGAGTTAGATTTAACAGTAGGTAGATGTTTAACTGATATTATAAATTATAATTATAGGAGATAATATGAATAGTGATGAAAAGATAGAAGAATTATATCAAAGAATATTTGAGTTAGAAGGACTTAATGAAAAATTAAAAGAAGAACTAAATAAGCACATAAAAGAGGGAATAGAGAAAGATATTAGAATAAACAATGCACTAGAATACATAAATGATGGAAGTGTATTTGATGGTTCTGGTATGTGTGCTAATGATTTAAGACTTTTACTAAGTGGTATTATTGTTAGGAGTGATAAAGAGTGAAAGTAAATTTAGGTTGTGATGGGTGTATAAGAAGAAAAACAATGTTTTGCCCACCATCAATAGAATGTTTGGCTTTAGATGATAAACCATATTATTTTGATAAAAATGCTGCATTAAAAGAAATAGAAAGATTAAATAATATCATAAATGAATTAAAATATGGAATTAAGGAATTAGACAATATGTTTTATGAAACTTTTAGAATTAGTCAAAATGGTTATTATTCGATAAGTGAATGGGAATTAAAAGAATTTATTAATAAATTACAAGAACTAAAAAGGAGAGATAACAATGAAACTATGGATAAGAAGTCAAGATAAAGACATTTTGGTAAAAGTAGATAGTTTATTAATTGATGATAACAACAACGATATTTATACACAATGTTGGGTAGGTGTAAATTTAGAAACATATACACTTGGGAAATATAAATCAAAAGAAAGAGCATTAGAAGTATTAGATGAGATACAAGAAAAGATATTAAAAATAGAAGAATGTGTATACGAAATGCCAAAGGAGTAAGCAATGAAAGAAAATATTTAATAAGATATAAAATTATATTTGAAAATGATTAACCGTTTATATGGACTAATGGGGAGGATAAATATGGGATTAGTTGAGTTTTGTTTAGGATTTTGTATAGGTATGTTGTTTATGGCTTGTTTTAGAGCAGGAAAAGACGACAAGTAAATGCTATCTTTTTATAGATAGCATAGAGTAGATATTATCACCTCATATCTATTCTATGGTATTTATAAAATACCAAAAAATAAGGTCGCAACTTAATAGCGAGAACGCCTAAGGGCGAGGGAGAATTATAATGGAAGTAGAAAATACTGAAGTAGTTGAAAGCACTACAAACAATAATTTAGCACTTGCTAAAATGACAGATATGTCAATGAATCTTTTTGGAGATACAAAAACAAAAAGAATTACATCAATGGATTTAACAATAGAAGAAAATCAAGATCTAATTTTAAACTCTATGCAACAAGCAGACTATAAAATTAATGATGAAATAGGACATGAGATAGAAGTAGTTGGATGCGTTTTATCTGAGACACCAACTCAAACAACTAACGAAGAAACAGGAGAAGTAATAGAACGTAAAAAACATGCTATGGTATTATTTGATAGTGAGGGAGCAAGTCACGTTACAGGAAGTAACTCATGTTATTTGTCTTTCTTACAAATAGTAGCAATAAAAGGAATGCCAACAAAAGAAAATCCACTTGTATTAATTCCTGTTAAAGCACCAGCAAGAACTCAAGGACATGAGTATTTAAGATTAAGAGTAAAAGTAAATAAGTAATTTAAAATTATTTTCTCCTATGCTAATATAAAGTTATAGGAGGGAATAAAAATGGAAGATATTATGCAGTTAATAGTTAACAATGGACTAGGAATAGCAAGTTTTGGAGCGCTTCTTTATTTTGTGGATAAGTATTTATCTAAAATGAATACATTAGTAGAGCATATTTCTAGTACACTTGTTGAAGTAGAAAAAAGTTTATCTGATTTAAATGTCAGAATTGAAAAATTAGAAAAGAAGGAGAAATAAATATGATAACAAAAGAAAACATTTGCGCTTTAGTAGAATATTTTGAAGTTGCTAAAGTTCCTGAAAATTTGGAATTATTCGTTAAAAAATTAAATCTTATTAAAGAGGAATTATTACTAAAAGAAGAAATGCAGACAAAAATTAATAAAATTCATGAAGAATTAATCAATATTGATTCTAAAAAGGAAGAATAATTATGGAAGTAGCACTTTATCCATTTGAGTATATGAGAATTATTCAAAGACACGACGAAGGAAACCACTTGCCACATTGGAATCCTTTTAAAATATGTAGTGATAAGCCATGGGATGAGGCGTTAGAAGATGGAGGAAGAGGCTACTTTGCACCCCTTAATGATTATAGAGTAGTAGAAAAGCTAGGAACGGAAAAGACTGGCTTTTCTATTAGAATTGAAACTGTAAATAAAGTTAAAATACCTTTTCAAAAACAACCTGTAATATTAGAGTTAACACTAACACATTTAAATAAAGATGATTTTGATAAAATTCAAGTTGGAGAGATACTTAAAAAAGGAACTAAAAAGATAAGAGAGGGGACAAGTGGACAAGCTTCAGGCAATCATTTTCATGTAACAGCAAATATTGGCTTTTATCATGGATTTAAGAAAAATGGAAATAATAAATGGTGTTTTGTATATGATAAGTCATTAACACCAGAAGAGGCGTTTTACGTTGATACTAGCAAGACTTATATAATAAATAGAAAGAAATATTACTTTGTAGGAGTAAATTATAATAAAGGTATGACTTCAAACGAGATAGCTAATATCGATGACTATTTAGCAACTAAAATAAGAGGCACATATTTTGGAGATTATACAGTTAGTGCAATAAAAGTTTTCCAAGAAAAGAATAACTTAAATGTCACAGGAGACATTAATCTCGAAACATTTGAAAAATTACTTGATAAGGGAGCTAAACTATAATGAGAGCTTTTGAGAGATTAATAGCACCCGATGGATATGAAGTAGCACTATTTCCATGTGAGGCGTTATACTTAACCGAGGCAAGAGAACCTGATGAGCATAGCGTTTATGCTTTAGACTTTTTACCAAGAAACGCTTTAGGAGAAACTACAACATCTATGCCTTGCTATGCACCTTTTAGTGGGAAGATAGTTTACACTGGAAGTGATCATAACTGTATTTTAGAAAGTGATGACTTAGTACACGCTCCAAACGGAACTTTAAAATATATGAGAGTGCTAGTTGCTCATAGCGAGACTGCTCCAATATTAAATACTCATTATACGCAAGGACAAAGATTTTATACTACAGGAAATTTCGGCCAAAGTTCTGGAGAGCATTTACACATGGAGGTATCTATTGTAGATAATAAAAGAGACCAGTATTGGAATACAGGAGGAATAGGACTATATAACGCTACTCACATGTGGGATTTATTATATGTAAATGACACTGTCTTATTAAGGCCTGAAGAATATAACTGGCGTGTATATGAGGGAGGAATAACTCCTCAAAGAAAAAGAGGCAAGTTTCCATGGGTATTATATACACGAAAATTAAGAGAAAAAAATGTCTAGTTGACATTTTTTTATTTTATGTTATTTTTAAATAAAGGAGTGATGAAGTTTGGCAAAACTTACAAAAGATGAACTTTTATCTAAAATCACAGAACGTGTTGAAGATGAAAGTTTAAAAATGGAACTTCTTGAAGATGTTTCTGATTCTATGGAAGTAGCTGATACAACTGAAGCTGATAGTTTAAGAAGTGAACTTGAAGCAAAGAAAGCCGAGTATGACGCTTTAAAAGAAAAATATATTTCAAGATTTACTGAAGCTGTAGAAGATGTTGTTGAAGAAATCAAGGAAGAAGAACCTGAAGAAAAAGAAGTAATTGATGTTAAAGAAATATTTAATGAAGAGGAGGAAGTAAAAGATGAGTAAATCATTAAAAAGTTTAACAACAGTTAAAAATGATGCAGAACTATTATCTTATATTATTAATCAAGATCCAGTGCTACAAGAAAATATTGATTTACCAGTACAAGGAGAATCAATAGCACCTATTGGAAAAATAATTGTTAGTAACCAAAGATACAAAAATGCATTTTTAAACATTTGTAATGTTATCGGACTTACTGTAATTAATGATAAAAGATGGAGAAGTCCGTGGGATAACTTTACAGAAAAAGGTACATTACCTTATGGGCAAAGTATAAGAGAAATCTATACAGATATTGCTAACGTATATGATTATAATGAAACTAAAAATGATGTTGACCACTTCTTAGAAAATGTAGTACCTAATGTATATCAATATATGCATGAATTAAATTATCAAAAATATTATAAGACTACTACAAGTGATGAAGAAATGGCAATGGCTTTCAATACTGAAGGCGGATTATTCAGATTAATTGATAATATAATCGCAAGCCTTTATGAAGGATATGAGTACGATAAATACATAGTTGAAAAATATCTATTATGTAGAAGAATACTAGACGGAACTTTAGCTGTTGAGTATATTCCTAATTATGCTACTTTAACTCCACGTGAGAGAGTAGCTAAAATGAAAGCACTTTCTAATAAATTAACATTTAGAAAGCCTAACTATAATCCAGCAGGAGTAAGAAGTTTTTCAGCATTTGAAGATCAATACTTTATTATGAATACTGACTTTGACGCTGATATGAGTGTAGACGTTCTTGCTACAAGTTATTTTAGAAATGACGCTGAATTAAAATCTAACATGGCTTTAATTGATGGATTTGGAGACCATGACACAAATAGACTTTTAGAAGTTTTAGGAACTCAATATGTAGCATTTACTGAAGCTGAGTTAACAGCACTAGCAACAGTTCCAGCAGTAATAATTGATAGAGACTTCTTCCAAGTTTATAACTATTCATTTGATAATGAAGCACCAACAAGATCTACAGAGTTCTTTAACCCCGAAAGTTTAAAGACAAATCATTGGCTTCATACATGGAAAGTAATGTCCAGCTCGCCATTTGCCCCAAGTATAGTTTTCAGCCAAGTAGAGCCTGAAGTAAATAGTGTTACAGTATCACCTGCAACAGCAACAGTAACAGCAGGACAAACAATTCAAATGAGTGCTGTAGTTGTTACAACTGGATTTGCTAATAAAGCTGTACAATGGACTTTAGATAGTACATCAGTTGAAGCTGGAGTTGACATAACTGAAGGAGGACTTTTAAAAGTTCCTGCAACAGCAACAGGTACAATTACAGTAACAGCCACATCTATATATGACGCTACAAAGAGCGCAACAGCAACTATTACAATTGCTTAATTAATAAAAGGGTAAGGGTATAAAGCCCTTACCTTATTTTAATATAGGAGGAAATATGAAAACAAAGACAGTAAACTCACAACTTTATAATTTTAAAACATATTTAAATTATAAAGATAAAATGATGTCACTAGCTTTAAATGTTTTTCAGTTTAAAAACATGGATCCATTTATTGATATGTCACGCGTTAATTATTCTCTATTTTGTAATGGTAGCATAGCATTTTTTAAAGATGATGTTACAGATAATTTAGTAGCACTTCCTTATACTGTTGTTGGTAGTCTTGATATGTACGGACGCCCTCAAGCAATTCGCCCACTTCCATATTTTGGAGCGTACAATAGAACTCTTTACAAGAAAAATAAAGAGTTTGTAATAATGTATGATAATGAAGCAAGGCTTCCTTTGTATCCTAATTTAGTAGCAAGTGCAGAGCGCTTAGCATTAATAAAAAGAACAATTGATATCAATATCTCACAGCAGTCTACAAACAGAATTTGGACAGCACCTGAAGAAAAGATTTTAACATTAAAAAGACTTTTGGATGAAGTTGATTCTAAAGTTAATACAATAGTAGGATATGACGGACTTGATGTAAATGATATAAACTCAATTTTAAATATAGCACCATATGTTGCTGATAAATTAAATGACGCTAAAAAGGAAGAGTGGAGCGAGTTTTTAGAGATGATAGGAATAACATCAAGTGTTACTCAGAAAAAAGAACGCCTTATAACTGATGAGGTATTTACATCTATGGGAGGAACTATAGCAAGTAGATTTAATCGCTATGAATCAAGAAGAAAAGCAATAGAAGAAATAAATAATACTTTTGGAACAGAAATAGAGGTTGAGTTTTACGATGGACTTCCTACTACTATTAAGGATCCTACTGAATATTTAAATATATCAGAAGAAAGCGAGGGGATAACTAATGATATACCGACTATTTCCAACAATGGGCAAGATGAGTGACGCCTTAACACAATGTGACTTGCCACCAACTTTATATAGTCTTATGGAAAGTAAAGTAAATTTCGGAAATGATAATCCTGTAAAAATTGAGGCTTTGCCTGAAAACTTTAGAAATTATTTATTTGACTTTAGTTATCCACTTGATGACATTTACAAAGAAAACTTTGAAAATATGTTTTTAACACATTACATGTTTAGAAGAATAGGATTTGAAACTTACTTATCATTTAAACTTCATTTAAAAGTAAAACTAAATGAAATAATGCCAAAATATAACAAAATGCTAGAGGGATTTTCTAAACTTAACTTTAATGGATTTGTTGAAACTCATGATAGAGTTACAAGTGATATATCAAACGGACAAACTATTACTAATAATACTTTAGATAGTAGAAATTCTAACACGCCTCAAGGTCAATTATCAGATGTACGAAGTGGAGAGTATGTAGATAATTATATGTATAATCAAAATGACACTACTACTAACGCAAACGCTAATACTAACACAAATGAAAACATCACTATTAAAAGAAGTGACGAGATAGATGAATATAAAAAATTCATAGATTATGTAAATAATATTTATAGTGATATCTTTAAAGAGTGCGATTCACTATTTTATGGATTAGTTTAGAGGAGGGATAATATGAAACTAACGCCTTTTAAAAGATGGACAATAGAAAATTTTCCATTTATAGAAGCTGACTTTGACGCAATAACTAATTATCAGTTATATTGTAAAATAGTAGAATATTTAAATAAAGTTATAGATTCTCAAAATACAGTTATTGCCGAAGTTGATGAAATGAAAAAATATCTTGATAATTTAGATATACAAGAATTAGTAAATAATAAACTTGATGAAATGGCAGAATCAGGACAACTTACTGACATAATAGCACAGTATTTAGATTTAGCAGGAGTTCTTGCCTATAACACTATAGCAGATTTAAAAAACGCTACAAACATAGTAGCAGGATCTATTTGTTACACTTTAGGACAAAATATTTATAATGATGGAAAAGGAGCTTTTTATAAAATAAGAGTTGTAACTACAAGTGATGTTATAGATAATTTTAATATTGTAAGTATTACTAACGATAACACTTTAGTAGGAGAGAGAATAAATCCAGCTATTATACCAAAAAAATATTTATTTATAGGAGATAGTTATACAGAAGGATATACACCAGATGGAAGTGTTACAACTTTTCCAGAGTTATTTAGACAACGTATGGGGCTTTCAACTAATCAAGTACAAGTTGCTTATCATGGAGGTTATGGATTTGGAAGAGATGGATATAAATTTGAAAGTATTATACAAGGATTAAGTAATGATGATGAAATAACAGATGTTATTATATTAGGTGGCTATAATGATAGAGGACAATCATATAGTAATATTTATAATGGTATTGAAACTTGTAAAAATTTAATTAATACGAAATTTAAAAATGCTACTTTACATATAGGGCAGGTAGGATGTTCTAATAATAGTGCTAATACATATTCTTTGTATGGGGTAAGTACAAGTTATAGAAATGCTTGTTTAGCATTACATATTAAATATATTCATAATATTGAATACGTCTTACATAAATATTTTCTTGATTTTTCAAGTGATGGCTTTCATCCAAACCAAAATGGTCATAGTGATTTAGCTTATGCTATTGAAAACTATTTTACTAATAATTATTTAAATTTAAAAATTCCATATGTAAGTATGACAGCATCAAATGAAGAAAATTATACTTTACCAACAACACTTGATCAAAGATTGACTTGTACTTTAACAAATAATAATACATTTATATCAAATAAAAATTTAATTATTATAGGTGTAAATAGCGTTAATATGAACGGAAATAATACTTTATATCGTATTGGTACACTTACTGGTGGACTAATAATAGGCTCTACATATTATGTAAATAGTATACCTTTAACTTTTATAGTAAAAACTAATGGCGTATATAAAAATGTACCTGGTGTTATCTTTTTTGAAAATGGTGGGATATATATTTCTTTTGTTTCTATTAATGACGCAGGAAATAATTATGCCTTATACAATAATGTTACTGAAATACAAATACCGCCTTTTAGTTCAACATTTACAAGTGATTTAAGTTAAAATAAAAAAAGAACTCATATGAGTTCTTTTATTATACAATATTATTTGTAAGATTATAGTTTCCTAAGTTATCATGACTATGCCATAAAGTAATTCCTCGTTGAAATAGTTTATTAATACTAGCTAAGTCACTACTAGGAACTCCTGTTACGTTTGCCTTCTGATATGCTAATAAATCGCCTGGAGCAATTTGAACAAAATTCCAATTTTGTCTACCTGTTAAGTTAGGAACTTTTAATCTATTTACTTTATATCCAAGACGTGAAAAATATTCATCAATACTTCTTGCGTACTCTTCTTTTATTGATATTCTTTTAAATTCTAAATTAGTAAGATTAAAAGCAAAAGAATAATCTCCAGTATTAACATTTCCTTTAGCTCGTTCTGGCTGTAAGTCATGTTGATAAGCACTTTGCATAGAATTAAATATTCCCATAGCACCCCCAGCCATTAATCCAGCTCCTGCAACACTTCCAGCACCTGTTGCAATTAACGCACCACCTACTATCATAGATAAAGCACTTCCCACAACGTTTTTAGTGTTAGCGTCTACTACTCCTAATCCAGGAACATTTACACCTTGCTGAGTTAGCCAGTTAGTGTAAGGATCACTATTCCATCCACCTATTGGAAATTTACCAAGAGTTATTGCTTCATCAAAATTATTAAAAGTATTTTTATAGTTTATCGGATAACATGCAAAACTTCCTCCAGGAGTTAATACTCCATGAAGCGCAAACTTAATTGTTGATAAGTCTCCCACTGGTAAAGTATTAAACTCTTCCCACAAATAGTTAGCAATTTGTCCGTTATGATTAGAAACTTGTAAAAATGAATACGGATATGCTAAAAGCTTTTTATTAACTGGAATATATTCATTTGCTAAATAATCAACTTTAGTTACATTTATATTTGTGATATTAGTTTCAAATGAAACTGTTGTTGACACGTTTCCAGTAATTCCTGTTACACTTCCCCAGCTTGAAAAAAATTCTTTAGGTATTACAAATACACTGTTAACAGCGTCCCCTTTTCCGTCATCTATTTTCTTTAAATAATCATAAACACCCTGTAATGAATCAAAACCAGTATAAATAAGTCCAGTTGGTATTATTTCATTTAATGTACTATAAGTTGTTAAAATTTGTTCTGTAGTTGCTACACAGAAACATGTTTCATAACTTCCAGTAATTGTTGGCTGTAACTGACACGAGATATATTCTCCAGTTTCAACTCCTTCAGGTATTGTATGAAGTCCTGGAGTGTCATCATTTACATGCTCTCTTATTACAAAACAAGGTTTACTATCCCAGTAACTCCACCAAGTAGAGAAAATATCTACTGTATACTCTATTTCACTTGCTCCATTTGATAAATAATTTACTTTATCAATAAATGCAAAAAACCATTTATTACTATAATCAGGATTTTGAAAAGCCATATAATTAGAACTTAAACAAGTAGCATAACTGAAAGCTACTTTTATTGTACCTTTTTCTCTTATAAAACTATATGTATTAGAAGTTGCTACTGCGTTAGTTGTAACAAGTGCTAACATCTCAGTCTCACTATAGGTTAAAACATTTTGATATTCTTTATCTAATTTAATATTTTTTGCTAGTATTATTTTACTATTTCTTTCCATAATTTACCTCCTTATTTCAAAATCAATAGCTTGCTTAAAATTAGTCCCTACCAAGTCAGTACAATAAAATATCTGACTTTCTCTAAATGTTTGTAAAACTCTTTTAAGCTTATCATTTTTTATTGTTATATCGTATATATTTCTTTGATAGTGTCTATCATTTTTTATCTTATCACTTATTATTAATAAATTTTTATCAAAATCTTTTTGATATGGATATATAAACCAAAATAAATTTTTATCTTCTTTTAATAATTCTCCTATAAACTTAAATCCTTTAAAGTCAAACCCTATCATATAAAGCTTTTTATATTCTTTTACACTTTTTGGTAAATGAGGCTGAGGGTCACTCTGCCACATACCTTTATTAATCATATCTTTATGACGTCCTATCGCAAAACTTGTCCCTGTGTCAATACAATTTTCAATAGCACATCTAAGAGTAATTTCTTTTCCAGTATCATCAACACTACCTGTAGAAAGTTCTACAACTTTTATATTTCCCTCTTTTAAATTTAATACAATATTTTGTAAATCCCAGTCATATAGATAAGGACAAACTTGAGATATTTTATTACCGATTAACCACATCTTAACTTTTTTGCGACGACGGTCGACCGTACTCCAGAAATTCATGAGCTTGTCGGATTCCCCCCTGATATAACTGGAACGTGACATAAATTCTTCGAAAATTATGTCATCAACGTCAAGATAACTTCCTCCTGCATAGTTCTGCTCCGTAGAAAGCGCCACTACATAGCCGATTAATTCTCCCCTTGTAATTTTTCCTGTTTCTATATTATAGTTAGATAAAAATAATCTTTTTCGATACATTGTAATACAATTATATTTACCTTTAGTATGTTTATAAACATCTACATCATTGAAGTATTGCTCTATCTTTTCAGAAGTAATCTCCTCAAGCCAGCGCCTCATTAAAATAAAACGTCTACCAGTTTTTAAAAACTTTAACACTCCTATCTCGTGTTTTACTGCATAGCTTTTACCATTAGAACGCTCACCATATATTATATTAATAATAGCGTCTTTACTTCTTATACTATCTATATTATAATGAATCTCTTTCATTGTAAACCTCATAAAGTTTATTTATTTCTTTATCAATATATTTTTTGATACGTTCTATTTTTTCAGGAGTTGTTTTTAATGTATATAAATTTTGTGTTTTTACTCCCTCTTCATTACATGCTTTTTTAATAGATATTTTACTAAATCCTTTAATGAACTTAATGTTTTTTATTTTTTCTTCCTTCTCCATATTTTCCTCCCCAATTATACATCGTATATATTTCACCTTTCTTTTTATCAGAAAGTCTATTACTTTTATATAATAAATATCTCAAATATGTTTTCTTATCTATCACTTCACCACATCTTAAACATTTACCATATAAAACATTTCTTTTCTTCTCGTTATTATATCCACACTTAGGACACACTATAAAATTTGTTTTTAACCATTCCTCTTTATTCATAAATCCTCCTTATAAATAGCTCTCTTACTAGAATTATCTGATAATAAATTAGCATAATCAAGAGCTTTTCCTAATACATATGTTGTTGGTACTAAGCAACATCCTGATAAATCTTCAATTAATTCTTCTGTTCCTTGATAATCAGTCATTTTTACTTTACTTTGATTATCTACATATATAAGTAAATTTTTATTAGTATCTTCAAATGAAAATACAAAATTATCTTTAAAATCCTCAAGTCTTTTTAACGCTTTTGCTCCACTTTTTGGAACTCCTGCTACTGTTATTTGTATTTTATTATCTTTTTCTATAGCGTACTTTTTAGCGCCTTGCGTGATAAACTTGTCATACGTTCCCTCACTTTCAAAAACTCCTAATAAATGCTTTTTTCCAAAAACGTCCTCTGGACAATATTTTTCAAATGGAATCTTTAAAATTTTAGATACGTAACGTATTTTATTTTCAACTTGTTTATTATATTCAATAAACACGTTTTTATCATATCCAGGACGTAATTTTATTGAATCGGTATCGCAGTACAATACATAATCATCAAGTGCTATAACACGTCTTAGCAAGTTCTCACGCGCCCACGCCGTACACCATACTCCAAACGAGCGAGACAAAAACGCTTGTTTTTTCTCACTTTCTAACTTATCAACTATATCGTCATTTGTTAACTCTTCCTCAAACCACTCGCCTGTCTTATCACTATAAATTACTTCATCTCTTATAGTGTTTGTAACACTCATTCCATAAAGAGCATTAAACTTTCCTTTTTCTTTTTGGTACTCTAATTCTTTTCCCTTGACATTTTTATATTTTGTCTTTATTACATATTTATCTAAAATAAAATTTATAAATTGACGAGGTAAATAATTATATAAACTCCACCAAGATTCTACTATTTCATAATCACATTTATATGCATCTAAAATAAAATAAAAATCAATATCAGTTAAAGTCATCTCGAGTTCTTCTGCTCTTATAATACGTCCGTTGTCATAAACTGCACCTCTAATATTTTTACATTTACTACTAGATATAAATGAGTTATTATACTTACACTCTAAATTAGTAAACTTTACTACTAAAATATAAGCAAAATGCTTTAACATATCCTCACGCCTTTTTATATTTCCTTTTCTAAATTCTTTAGATGGATATTTGCAAGTTGTTAAAACATAAGGATATGCGCTCGTCTCATCATAACTATCAACATTATTTATTATCTCATCAGTAAAAATCCAGTTAGCGTGAGTATATCCTCCCATAAAACACGCCTGAAGCCTATTATATACTATTGGATTTGTATTAATAGACGCTCTTACTATACGCTTATAATTAAAGTCTTTTAATACTAATTCTTTTAACTCTCGTCTTACATGACCTGTAGAAGTTGTCGGAATCTTATCAACACGATCATATGTTGCTAACTCATATAATATATAATGATAAACTACAAGACAGTCATTTTCACAATACTTGTATTCTTTATCAGTTAATTTTGTTTTAGAGTGCCTTAATAACGAGTAGTCTAAATCTCCTGTCATTTTATCTACTGGTAATTTAAATAACTCAGGTAAATATTTTAAAGCACAATTACTCATCATATAACTACATCTTAACAGTATATTATAGTCACTCATTAAAGCTGTTATTACTTTATGCGCTTTACGTGCTGTTACTTCTTTAAAATGAAATACACTTTTTAAGAATTGAAACTCAAATGATAAGTTATGTATAAATATTATTTTTCTCTCAGGTACATTTTTTTCTATCATACTAAGAAACTTTTTTAACTCATCCCATGTTCTACCATAGTAGACCTGCTCATTAATTCCTAGCATCCATATATACATAGACGCTCTATATTCACATGCCTCACGATCTTCTTTAGAAAGTTTTAAATATTCACTTGTTTTTAATATCTTGTTATTAAGAATTAAAAATGAAGTTGTCTCAATATCAAAAGTATAAACTGTATTATCAATTTTCTTATTTTTTCCTCTTATATCAGGATTATGCTTTATATAGTTTAAATAATAAAGCATAACGCCTCCTATAGTACATACTTATTATAAATATTAATTATTTTCTCTTTTACATCTAAGTCGTTAATATCTATGTTTGCTCTATCAAACATCTTAATAAAATCATTTTGAGACATGTCTCTATCAATTGCTTCATCTATCATAGCCCATAATTCAGATGCTCCAATTCTATCTATAGTATTAAAATAATCAAAATCCTTATCCCCTAGCATATCATAATATGTTTCTATATCAGCCATTGAAATATCTCTACCACCCTCAATAGAAAGTGTTTTATACATTGACTCTTTAGTTCTTTTAACTACATTTCTAATGCTTCGTGGCGTTGACGTCTCACTTTGTAAAAAGTTCTTTCCAGCCTTTATTATCTTATGTAAATCAGTAATTGTTGGACTTTTCTTTATTTTAATTCCTGTTACTTTTCCATCTAAAACTTTAAGCATACTATCAGAGCCACCTAAACGCTCAAATAATTTTTTACTAGAAAATGAATTATAATAACCTTTACTATCTAAATTTTTAAGCTTTCTATTTGTTGCTTTTACTATTTTACGAGCTTGCTTTAAAAGTTCTTCTTTATTATCCATCTAAACCTCCATATTTTAATAATAACTCAGCATTAATCCCAAATACTATCATTAATATTAAATCAATTATAAAGTCATTATTTCCTAAAGTAAATAGTAGTAATAAATTAACTCCTATTAATAAATTTTTAAATCCTTTTCTTAATCTCATTTTTTTATTCTCCTTCCATAATACAATCTTATAATACTCTATACCAAAAAGCAATACAATTTTAAAATTTTTAATGCACTAGACACAATGAAGTGTCAAGA
>CAMOYT010000037.1 GCA_946630315.1 uncultured Bacillota bacterium
CTAGATAGATATCTTTTTTTTGTCCACTTCAATCTCTTCATAGTAGCAATTACCAATAGGATATAGTAAATTACCATCTAAATCAGAACCAAGTAATAAATGTCTAAGACATCTAAGTACAGCTGAATGACTAACTATCATGATAGTCTCATCATCATACTTTTCAAAGATATATCTTAAAAAATCTCTACATCTATTAAATATATCTTGTACCTTTTCTACTCCCAAATCACCACTATTTAAATTATAATCCCAATACTTAACAGTATCATATTCTTCTCTTTTCTTATCAGTAAGCTCTCCCATTTCACGTTCAATTAATCGATCATCTGGTGCTGTCTCTACCCTATCACCAATAATAATTATCGCAGTCTCTACTGTTCTAAGTAATGGTGACATATAACAAAAATCATAATGATTATCTTTAATCTTTTCTTTTAATTTTTTACATTGTCTTCTACCTGTATCATTTAATTCTACATTTTTTCTTCCTTGTATAACACCTTCAAAATTAGATTCAGTTTGACCATGTCTTACTAAACATATCTTCATTATTCAATCTCCAATACTTTTAACGCATCACTATACTTTATATACTTACTAAAATATTCATCATTTTCATAAGAAGAATACCCAACTACTATATAACTACCATCGTATTCTACTACATCATTAAAATAATCATCATAATCATTACCATAAGTAACAACAGCAATCTTTTTAAGTTCCTTATCATATTTAGCAATTAAACCATTATATTTATATTCATTAATTTTATTTTTCTTATCTTCTGTAGTAGTAGCCATAGATCCAATCGCAACTAAATTATCATTTTTATCAGTAATAATCTTATTAAATCTTTCTAATTCTTCTCCTGTATATATTACTTCATCTACATATTTTAAATTAGTTGTATACCTGATAATCATCGCATCAGTATCACTAGCAGTTCTTCTATTAGCAGATGCAACATATATATAATTATCCATCTTTGTAACACCACTAAATCCTAATCTATCAGTATACTTATAATCATTACTATCTATATAATTACCATCTAAATCGTATCTAACAATAATACCAACTCTATCATTATTTAAACCAACTGCATATATATAATTATCATCTATATATATATCATTAAATATAGCAGACTTATTATTACCATAGTTTACTTTCCATACTAAGTTTCCTGATTTATCATATTTAATTAGATAAGCTCCTCCTAAAGAACTATTACCAACTTTATTAGAACTATAAATACTTTGTCCACAAACAATATATCCATCATCTACTACTTTAACATTCATAAATTTTGAATAACTAAGTTCATTAAATACATTTTCAAATAATATTTCTCCATCCTTATCATAAGCAACCATTAAAGCACTACGATTATTATTCTTATGTTCTTTATTAGTAGCTTCATAACCACCAACCGCAACAGTAATATCAGAATCAACTGCTACTCCAAAGAAAGAGCCATTTAACCCTTTATTATATAATTTCTCAAATATCTTTTCTCTTCTTTCATTATATTTAATTATCTTAGCTTTCTCATAATATTTCTCATTATCATTATTACTACCTACAGTAACAAATCCATCATCAGTTAAAGCAATACTATTGTATCCATCAAATAATATTGACTTATCTTTTCTATAAAAACCAACATATATAAAATATATTAATTCAATTATTAATATAATTACACATACTATTGTGATAAATTTTAATCCTTTTAATAATTTCTTATTCATAAAAACACCTTCATTTTCATTGTAGCAAAACTCTTATTTTTTTTCTACAAATAAAAAGAAAATACTAAAAATAAGTATTTTCTTAATGTAAATTATTCATAAATACCAATAAAGTATTTCTTTTTACCACGTCTAACAACAATATATTTATTAACTAAACATTTGTCTTTAGATACTACAAATTCTAAATCAGTTACTTTTTCTCCATTTAAAGTAATTGAACCATTACTAACAAATTCTCTAGCTTCTCTCTTACTAGAACAAATCTTACCTTCTACTAATAAATCAACTATTTTTAAATCTTCTTTAATAGTAAATGGCTCTAACCCCTTAAAGGCATCTAATATTTCTTTTTCAGTAAAATTAGCTATATCTCCACTAAATAAACTTTCACTAATCTTAACAGCCTCATTATAACTTTCTTCTCCATGTAAATCAGTAATAATTTCACGAGCTAATGCTTTATGAGCAATTCTCATCTCTGGATGTTCATTATTTTCTTTTTCAATCTTCTCTATCTCTTCTTTACTTAAGAAAGTAAGCTTTTTCAAATAATCAATAATCATTGAGTCTTCTAGATTAATTAAATATTGATAAAACTCATATGAAGAAGTTTTATTCTCATCTAACCATAAAGCATTTCCTTCAGTCTTACCGAATTTATTACCTTGACTATCAGTAACAAGAGGCATAACCATACCATAAGCTTCTTTATCTAATTTCTTTCTAATCAATTCAATACCAGAAGTAATATTACCCCACTGATCAGATCCAGCTACTTGTAATTCACAACCATATTCTTTATATAAATAGTAGAAATCCATTGCTTGAAGTAACATATAAGAAAACTCAGCATATGTAATTCCAACATCCATTCTTGATTTAACATGGTCTTTAGCTAACATATAATTAATATTAAAATATTTACCATAATCTCTTAAGAAATCACAAATATTAACATCTTTAGTCCAATCCCAGTTATTAACAACTTCAAATCCAAATATTTTTTTAGCTTGAGCAGTTAAACCCTTGATATTCTTATCAACTTCTTCTTTAGTAATTAAAGGTCTCTCAGCACTAGGTTTTGGATCACCAATTAATCCTGTTGCTCCTCCTACTAATAATAAAGGTCTATGACCAGCTTTAGCAAGCCTCTTACATATTAAAAATGAAGAATAATGTCCTATATGCATTGAATCTGCAGTAGGATCAGTTCCTATATAAAAAGTCATTCCTCCCTTATTTAATTTATCAATTAATTCTGGACTACTAATATCTTGTACTAGTCCACGCCATTCTAAGTCTTCAAATAAAGTCATTTTCTTTCCTCCTCTAATTCTAATATCTTTATATTACTTAAATCATATCCATAATCTTTATATATGCCATCTACATCTCTGCTAGTAGCATCTTCCCTACTATAACCTAATGTTTCTAACACATTATAAACAGCTTCTTCTGAAGGCCCTTCTATCTCTAAATATGTAGGAATAAAAGGCCAATCATCGATATCAATTTCAACTCCGTTTAAAACATACTGTCTTCTTCTATTCTCCTGATATCCTTTAGGTTCATAACCTAATTCTTTTAATATTAAATTACATCTTTCAAAACTATCTACTTCAATTTCTAACTCTTGTGTACCATCAATTTCTGAAGAAACTAAGTTTTTAATAGTCAAAGTTGTCTTTTTACCATTTGTACGAAGTCTAATCCATTTATTATCTACTTTAGGTATAAAGTCATAAACATATCTTTTTTGCACTTCATCCCATTGAAAAGTAGCTTTTACTTCTTCTAATCTTTTAAGTACTTTTTCTTTATCTATCTCAAGTACTCTAACCTCATACTCAGTATGCACTAAACCACCTCCTATAATAAAAAAACGAGCCATCATCCTAAGGACGAATAGCTCGTGGTACCACCTTAATTCATGTCTAAAACATGCACTTAAAATCTTAACGCGATTAACGATTTTTCTCCAAACCTGTAATTCAAATTATTATTATCTTTTAGTTCTCACCAACCACTAAATCTCTTAAAACAAATAATAATTCTACTTCGAGTTTTTCATCGAAAACACAAGTATATTTTATCATACATACTTAAATTGTCAACAAAAAACAGTGATACTAATCACTATTTTTCTTTCTTTTCTAATTTTTTAATAACATCTTTTGTAACAGAAATAACTTTTTCTTTTACTTCTTCTGCTGCATCTCTTAAGATAGGAGTTCCTTTATCAATAGCTAAATCTACTAATTCTTGAGTTTTATCTTTTAATTCAGCAGCTTTCTTTTTAGCAATATTTAAAGCTTTTTCTTTATCTAAGTCTCTTAATTCTTCTCTAATTTCTTCAACTTTTTCATCAAATTGAGCTTTAATTTCTTCTTTATCAATATTTCTGATTTGTTTTACTAAATCATCTAACTTATCTTTAAGATCAGCTCTTAACTCACTACCTTTCTTAGGTGCAAATAAAAGACCAAGTCCTGCTCCAATTGCAGCTCCAAATACAAATTTTCCTATTCCCCTATTTTTACTCATAGAAATCATCCTCCTCTTTATATTTTTTCTTTCTATTTATAACTCTATTTATTACTTTTGAAATAGAATTAAACATACTATTACTAAATGTAGCAATTCCATCAGTAGCTCTATCAATTGCACCAAATAATCCATTAAATGAATTAATCTTATCTTCAACATTATCAACTACTCTATCAACTTTATCAAGTATTTTTATCATACGTATTCCAAGAATAATCAATACAATTAATAATATAATTGCTACTACATATAAACATATTGGTAAAAATGAACTTAAAAACTCCATATTAACCTCCTAATCTTCTTCTTGATACATAGAATCAATTAAATCAAATAAATTGTCATCTGTATCTTGAGCTTCAGTATCTTCTTTTTTATCTTCTTCAACTTCTAAAGTAGGAGTCTCTTCTTGTTTTTCTTCTACTACTTCCGTTTTTTCTTCCACTTCAGGAGTTTTTTCTTCTTTTATTACTTCTAATTTAGGTTCATCTAAAGCTTCTTCTTCAACCACTGCTTCTTTTGGTTCTTCTTTAACTCTTCTTCCCGATGCTTTTTCCTTACTTGCATCCATATAATCTACATTATATTCTAAACCTAAATCTGAATAATATTCTAAAGCATCACCCATCGTTACATCTTTAACAAAAGGCTTATCCTTATCTTCACTTAAATCAACAAGAAGATTTTCTTCTTCAGCATCATTTACAGTTTCTTCTACTTTTACTTCTTCTTTTGGTTCTACCTTCTCATTAATATCTTCTTCTATTTCTCTTTCAATGTCATCACTCAAAGATCCATAAGCTTTCTTTCTAACATCTTCAATACTGACATTACCTCTAGCATAACTACTAGTTAATCTTACTTCTCTTTTTTGAACAACATCTTCTTTACGATAATTTTTATCTAAAATACCATAAATTGGTGAAATGATAGGTGAAGGTTTAAATCCACTCTTTTCTTCCTTCTTTTCATATAAACCATAATCTTGTACTCTTACTTCATCTTTCTTAATACCATATGGCATATGTTCTCTATCACTTGGTCTAGAAGTTTGATAATAAGAATATCTCTCATCCCTATACTTATCAACATAAGGTTCTTTTTCTTCTACTACTTCTTCTTTAAATTCCTCTTTAATAGGTTCTTTATCTTCTGGTATGACATAATCATCTTTAACTTTATAATCATCGTCATCATCCATCATTAAGAATTCAGGTGTCTGAGGTCTAAGTTTAGGCTCCTCTAGCTCTTCTTCTACTTCTTCTAATACCTTTTTCTTAACAATGTCATCTTTTGGTCGTATTTCAAAATCTTCATCTCTTAATTCTTCTTCTTCGATTTCTTCAACACGTTCCTCCCTACCAGGTAAGACAATCTTTTTAGCTATTGGTTTAGAATTATTATTCTTTTCTTCAACTTTATTAGGTTTTACCTTTTTCTCTTTTTTAGGTTTCTCTTCTACTTCGACATACTCCTCTTCAAAAAGAGCATCTTTTAGTTTCGATAATAAACCCATAGACTCACCTCTTTTAGTTATTCTAAGGACAATTCAATTTTCTCATCTTCTAAATCTTTATTATAATCATCTGTTTCATACTTAGAAACAACATCTAAGAAGTTAGTTGAAGTCTTAGCTTTAAATAAAGAAAAACTTTCTTCTTTATAACTTAAAACATTCTCTCCTACTAAACTCTCTAATACTTTATCATTAAATTTAATTGTTCTTAAAACACAACACATATTATTAATTGCTTCTGTTAAATGTTTTTCATCAACATAAGCTTCAATTTTAGCATAATTATAAACAAACTGTATAAAGAATTTACCTTTAACTTTATTTATTTGTAAATAACCAGTCTTTCCATTATAATTCAACTTCTTAGAATAATGAACATTCTTATCTTCTTTATAATTATTAGGTTCTTTATGATAATAACTAATAACATCTACATATAAATAATACTTATTATTACTTTTATCACTAAATATAGCATTATAATCTTCCTTAGTTTCAAATCTTAAACTCTTAGGAACATAATACTTATAACCTTCAAAGTAAGCATTATGTAAATTTACTTTTTCGCTTAACAATATACTTACATTCTTACTAATGTTCTTATCATCTAATTTTTTAATACTACATCCTGTTAACAAAATAACAGAAATAGAGAGTAAAACAAGTAATTTCTTCATATTTCACCTACTCTTAATACATTATATCAAACTTTTTGTAAAATTAACACATTTTTGATAGCTTTTACTATTTTAGACATAGTTCTATCAACACTTTTATTATATTATTATTTATCTTTATTCGCAACCACAGAGTATATAGGCATACCCATATTACTAAATTTATCTTCATACTCTGTAGTAATTAATTCTTCACTACTATTATGTAAATCAAAACTAATATCTTTAAGTATATACCCATACTCACTAAAGGACTCTAATGAGTAAATATATAAATCTCTATTATCAGTTCTCATAAATATCTCTTTATTATCTCTAAATATTTGATCATATTTCTCTAAGAATACTCTACTACTTAATCTTCTTAAATGATGCCTATTCTTAGGCCAAGGATCAGAAAAATTAAGATATATTCTATTAATTTCTTTATAAAATACTTGATCAATATTCAAAGCATCTAATCTAAGCATCCTAAGATTAGGTAGATCTTCATCAATCTTTTGTACAGCTTTTGCTAAAACACTATCATATTTTTCAATACCAATAAAATTAATATCTTTATACTTTTTTGCATTATCTATTATAAATTTACCTTTACCCATACCAATCTCAATATATATAGGATTATTATTACCAAATAGCTCATTCCATTTACCAAAATACTCTGTACCATCACTAATAAAATAATTTGAACTACTTAATATTTCTTCTTTATTTTTGACATTTCTAAGTCGCATAAAATCACCTATCTCATATTATATCATAAAAAAATATGATAAAATAAAATAAAATAAAGGAGGAAATAAAATGAAATATGTTGTGTTACAAGTCGTACTAAAAGAAAAATTCTTAGGAACTGGATCAGGTAATCTAACTGAACTAGAAAATGTTATAAACACACAAGCTAGTAAAGGATATAGACTACATACAATATCAACAGCATCATCTGGTTCTAAAGGATTAATGGGTGGAGATAGAATTCAAGCAACATTAGTATTTGAAAAAATAGAAAAAGACTAAGTCTTTTTTTCTTTTTACCTAAAATATATGTTATACTAAAAATAACGAAAGTGAGGTAATTACATGCTAAAGTTAAAAAATGTAGCTAAAGAAGAATTCGATGACTACGTAAAAAATCATAAAACTAAATCTCATTTCCTACAATCTTTATCATGGGGAGAGTTTGCTAAAGCAAAAAAGAATCTTACACCATATTATTTAGGATTAGTAAATGAAAACAATGAGTTAGTAGGCGCTACATTATTATTAGAAAAAAAACTACCAATGAATTTTACCTATTTCTATGCACCACGTGGATATGTACTAGATTATAATAAAAAAGAAATAGTTAGAGAAATGACTAAAAAAGTAGTAGAATTTGCTAAAAGTAAAAAAGCAATATTTATAAAAATAGATCCAGATATTATTATTAAAGAATATAACTATCTAAATGAAGAAGTAGAATTAACTAATAATCATGAAGAGATATTTAAAACATTAAAAAGTCTAGGTTATAAACATCAAGGCTTTACTAAAAACTTTGAGACAATGCAACCACGTTATAGTTTTAGAATAGATTTAAAACAAGACTTAGATGAAATAGAAAGTCACTTTTCTAAAACAACTAAACAAAGAATTGCTAAAAGTCTAAAACTAGATACTGAAGTAGTAATAGGTACTAAGAAAGATTTAAAAGAGTTTTATCACTTAATGACTCTAACAGAAAATAGAAAAGACTTTATATCATATACTGAAGATTATTATGAAACTCTATATGAAATATTTAATGGTAATGAAAATTCTAAAGCTACTCTATTCTTAGGTAAAGTACATATTACTAAAACAATAAATGCTTTAGAAAAAACTCTAAAAGATATTAATAATCAAATATCTATCTTACCAATAGATAATCTAAGTAAAAGTGCTAAAAACAAGTTAAATGAATTAACCAAACAAAAAGAAAACTTAACAAAAGAAATAGAAAAATATACAGAATATCGTCATGAATACGGTAATGACATAACATTATCTGCTCATATGATTATTGAATATGGTAATAAAGCTTGGGTATTATATGCTGGAAACCATAATATCTTATCAGAAACATATGTAAACTATAATACTTATTTTGAACATATTAAATACTGTAAAGAACAAGGTATTGAAATATATGATCAATTTGGTACTATAGGTGACTTATCAAAAGATAATCCAAGACTAGGTCTTCATGAATTTAAAAAGAAATTCGGTGGAGACTATGTAGAATTTATGGGTGAATGGGATTATATAACTAATCATTTTATGTATTTTGTCTTTACTAAATTAGTTCCTATTTATAGAAATCTTATAAGGAAGAAAAGTAAAAAGGAGTTAAAAAATGAAATTAGAGAAAATAACGAGTAAAGAATTTAAAAAATGGGCTGATAAACATCCTCAAATTACCTTTCATCAAACAAAAGAATGGGCTGATTTAAAAAGTAATAATAATTGGGATAGTCATTATTTAGTCCTAAAAGATAAAGACAAAATAGTTGCTGGTAGTCTAATACTTTCAAAAACACTACCAATTGTAAAAAAGAAAATGTTTTATGCTCCTCGTGGATTCTTAATAGATTATCATGATAAAAAAGTATTAAAAGAATTTACTAAGCAAATAAAAGAATATGCTAAAAAAGAAAAAGCAATATTTATAAAAATAGATCCCTATGTTGAATATAAAGAACATGATAATAATGGACAACTAGTTGAAAATGGTTTTAATAATGAAGATTGTGTAAATAATTTAAAAGAATTAGGTTATAAGCATTTTGGCTTTAATCTAATGCAAGACACACTTCAACCACGTTGGATGCATGTAATAAACACGGATAGAAGTCTTGATGATGTTATGAAAGATATGGAATCTAAAACAAGACAAATTCTAAGAAAGAATGAAAAATCTGGTATAGTAACAAGAGAAATAGAACGTGATGAATTACCTTTGTTTAAAGAAATAATGGAACACACATCAGATAGGCGTGAATTTGTTGATAGACCACTATCATATTATGAAGCAATGTGGGATTCACTACATGACTCTGGTATATTAAAAATACTAATTGGTGAAATAGACTTCAATCTATATGAAGAAAATACAAAAAAAGAGTTAGAAGAAACTGAACATAATCTAAAAGATAGAACTTATAAGCATGATAAAAATATACTTAAAATGAATGAAAAAAAGTATGAACAAGCTAATAAACAAGATAAAGATTCTATTGAAAGATTAAATAAACAACTAGATAAAATAAAGAATTATAAAAAAGAATATGGTGATAAAAAAACATTAGGTGGAATCTTATTCTTAATATATGGTAATGAAGTATTATCTCTATATGGTGGAACAGATGATAACCTAATGCAATTTCAATCAGCTTATACTATTCACTTTGCAGGAGTAAAATATGCTGTTGAAAACAATTATAAAAAATATAATTTCTATGGTATAACAGGAGACTTCAGAAAAGAAAATCCATTATATGGACTTTATCTATTCAAAAAAAGCTTTGGAGGCGTTGTTCAAGAACTAATTGGAGAATTTGATTTAATCGTATCTCCATTCTGGTATCACACCTATAATATAGCTTTTAATACATATCATGGATTAAAAAATATTAAAAAGAAAATACATAAATAAAATAGTATTAAAGGCACAAAAAAAGTAACTTAAGTTACTTTTTTATTTTAAAATATTTATTAATTTTATCCCCAAATATATCTTTAATAGTCTTAGTCTTATAAGTAATACCAAAATATATAACCATTCCAATAACAGCATAAACACCAATTATTAATATATTTAATACTCTATTCATACTATAAGTAGGTATTATAAATGACATAACTACTAATCCACAACTCATAAGAATAGTTGAAAATAAAATATTAATAAAATTCCTAGTATTATCTTCAAAATTAATTTTATATTTTTTCTTCAACACTACAACACATATTATAATAGAAGTAATATATCCAATTATACTAGCACTAATAACACCATAATATGGTCTAATACCCATTCTATAAAAAGCCCCAATCAAATAACTATTAAGAAGTATTTTTAATATAAGTCCACTAATTAAACTAATAAATACAACTTTATAATCTTTAAGAGTCTGCATAATAGAAACAACTGCTGTAAATAGGCCAACTAATAATCCCGCAAAAATATAATAAGCTAAAACACTAGGTCCATATATACTATCTCCATAGAATAATATCCAAATACTTTTACTTAAAAAACTAATACCAATGGCCATAGGAATCATTAAATATAATAAAACACCAATAGCTTGATTAATCTTCTTATTAATATCTTTTTGATCTTTTTCTACAACACTTTGTGTTAAATTAGGAATCAAACTAACTATTACACCACTACTAATAGCAAGTAGTATCATATTAAACTTATTACTCCAAGTAGATAACATACTAAATATTACTTCGGCATCATCAATATCAAATTTAGCAATACCAACAAGTCCCTTAACTACAGTAACCATATCTACATAATTATATAAAGACTTAAATATATCAATCATAATAAAAGGTAAAGCATATAATAATATCTTTTTAATTATTACCCTATCTTTAACTATAGGTTCATTTACTTTAATAATACTTTGATTAAATTTCTTTTTATTCTTAAATCTCTTAACAGCTAGATAAAAATAAGCACCTAAAGCTCCAAGAGTTGCTCCAAAAAGAGCCATTCCAGTAGCACTCGCAATACTTAAATGAAAAGACTTTAATACAAAATAACTACCAAATATTATGACACTAACTCTAATAATTTGTTCTATTACTTGTGAAATACTAGGAGGAGAAAACAATCTATGTCCCTCAAAATATCCCCTATATATACTAAGTACTGGAACTATAAGTATAGCAGTACTGATAACTCTAATAACAAAAGTAACATCACTAATACTATTACCACCAGTAATATTACCAAGGATACTCTTAGCAATTAAAGGTGCACATAGCATTAAAATAACAAATGATATTAAACCAAGAATAAAAGCAATACTCTTTCCTAAGAAAAAAGCCCTTTTCTTTGCCTTCATATAGCCAAGAGTTTGATACTCAGATATAACTTTACTAATCGCAAGTGGAATACCAGCAGTAGATAAAGACATAAAAACTAAATAGATAGTATAAGCATATCCATATAAAGCACCACCCTCATCACCAATAATGGCATGAAAAGGTATAACATATAAAATACCTAGTATTTTAGCAATAACAATACCAAGAGTAGTAATAAAAGCTCCTTTTACAAAGCTAGACTTATACATTGTTTTATCTCTCTTCTTCATATTCTTCCACCTTAATTAATTATATCATATCAAAACAATCAATGATATAATAATATTGGTGATAATATGAATGCTATAAATAAAGAAAATATTAATATTAAAGTAACAAATAATACCATTCATATATTATATGAAGAATATGAATTCGAAATAGATAAAGAAGATATTTTTAACCCACTTATATCTCTACCTAAAAATGATTTAAATAATAAAAAAGCACCACTAAGTCTACGATTAAACTTAAAAAAATATCTATTAAGAAACTATGATACAATTTCAATACCACAAAATATGAAATTAATAGAAGTAAATGAAATAAAAAGTCATTTTAATGACTTAATAGAATGCGAACAAGAAGAAAAAGAACAAGAACTAAGAAAACAGTTTATTAGTCCATTTTATCTATTATTCACCCTAATTATGTTATTATTCTTAATAATCGAAGTGCCTAAAATGATACCTGCTATTAGAAATGGTGGTTTCCCATTATCTGTATTCTTAATTATAATACCTATAATAATATTACTCATATTAAGTTACTTATTAAATAAAAAAACATATGAAAAAGCAAATAATAATAAACTGTATAAAACACAAGTAAAAATATTTGATTTAAAAAAAGAACAATCAGATGATTCAGTATATTATTATATAAGAGTATACAAAGATAACTATATTATTAATAAATGGTTTTCAACAAAAGATAAAAATATAACTCAAGCAACTTTATATTATTTAGATTCAGAGAAACCTGAAGCATACATAGAAAAAGAAGTAGATTAATAAACTAATCTACTTCTTTATATTTTGTTTTGCTCTTTCTTTTTCAACTACTTCTTTATGTTCTTTTCTAAGTCTCTCATTAATATCTAATTCAAGGATAGAATCACATACCTTATAACGATAAAAAGCTTTAATATCAGAAAAATCTGGATACTCACCATTAGCTTTATTCATAGCTTGATGATACTCAGTTCTCTCATTTGCTTTAATATAGATTGGTGGAAGTCCACCATCTTCTAATAACTTATTAATAAAAGCACGAACTGTACGACCATTACCATCTCCAAATGGATGAATTTTGATTAATTCACATTTTAATTCAACTACTTGATCTAAATAATCAAGCATTTTATCAACATCGCCAGACTCTTTTACCTCTTTACTATAATCATGTAACCAATCTATTCTAGGACTAAGTTTATATAACTCAGTTTGAATCATTGAATAATCACATAAACCTACTCCACTACCTATTAAGTAAACATCTTGATTTCTATATGTACCACCAAATTCTGGAAATTCAGCATGACTAAATAATTGTCTATGTAAATCTTTTAAAGTATAAACACTAAAATATTTTTCACATTCTTCACTATGCAAATACTCATACATGTCAGCAAGTCCAAGTACTTCTTCATGTCCATGAATATCCTCATCATTTACACCTTCAATTTTACTTTCATTAAGCACATATTTCTTAATAAAGTTTCTCTTCATCGCATCAAACTCAATCTCCCCAGGTTTTAGACTATAATATAACTTAATTAACTTAGTAGGTATAACTGCATCACTTTCATATAATCTATTGGTTCTCTTGCGATAATTATAGGCTACAAAAGCTTCTTGAATAATAAAAGGTACATCTAATCCATTCTTTTCTAAAATATATAGTAAAAGTCTTTTTTCATTGTCTCTTTCATCACTCATAACCATTCCCCCTCAATGTGTAGCTAATTATACCATAAATCGAACAAAATGTCAAAAAAAAGAGCTAACCTTGTTGTTCTCTCTTACTATTAATTAACAAAATTATAAATATTATTAATAAAACTAAAGATGCAATTATTAATAATATAGGTACTCCTATTTGAAAAAATGGAATAAATACATTTCTTAAAAACAATTGAGAAGGAGTAAAAGTAGGATGCCTACTTGGTGAAATCCAAGCATCCGCATTAGCTTCATGAGAAACTGACACTATATTTAATATAACCCCAATAAAAGTAATGCCAAAAAACAACAAAAACGCTATGACAAAACACAATAGGGAAGCTAAACCTGTATATTTAACACTTTTTTTCATACCATCACCTAATTATATTATAACAAAAAAAAGAAATAAATTAATATTTCTTTTTTATTTAACAACTATATTTACAATTTTTCCTTTAATAACTATTACTTTTACTATTTCTTTTCCATCGATATGTCTTTTTACATTTTCTTCATTCATTGCCTTTTCTTTAATAGAGTCTTCCTCTTCATCAACAGCAATTTTAATAGTAGCACGAACTTTACCATTTACTTGTACACCAATTTCTATTTCAGAATCTTGAGTCTTTGCTTCATCCCAAGTAGGCCATTCTCCTTCACAAATTGGTTTGTTTCCTATCTCCTCATTCAACTCTTCAGTAATATGTGGACATATTGGATTTAACAAAGTTAATAATAATGTGTAATCATCTTTAGTAATAGTATCTTTTTCATCATAAGCATTTCCAAGTATCATTAATTGAGATACAGCTGTATTATAACTAATATTTAAAATATCATTAGTAACTTTCTTAATAGTTTTATTTTGAATAACTTCTAAGTCTTTACTATAACCTTTTCCTTTTCCTACTTTATCTTTTAAACGCATTACTTTATCAACAAAACGTTTACATCCTCTTAATGAATCAGTACTCCA
>CAMOYT010000038.1 GCA_946630315.1 uncultured Bacillota bacterium
TATAAATAATCATCACTTATTTGTGTCTACACACACTATTTGACAATCATCCTTTTTAATTAAGTCCTCTTTTAATATATTTCTTTACAATATTTCAATATTATCATCTTTTTTAGATTTATCTTTTTGAATTTTTCTTTTTTTGTTAACTACTTTTTCATTTTCATCTACTTCATCATATCGTAATATAACAATAAATTCATATAATTGATAAATGAATACAATCATAATTGGTAATAATACTAAGAATAAGAAGCCAATCCTACTTTCTAAAATATTAAGTACTCTTCCTAAATGGGCATACGTATTAGAATATTTTCCCAAAACTCTAGCACTAGCAACTGTTACAGTAGACTTTTTACCTTCAACAGTATATACAGCACTATAGTCATCTTTTTTTATATCAGTAACAATACCACTTTTAACAATATATTCATCATTATAAACAGCATAATAATATATTAAATTACCATTATTAATATCATTACTATTTTTAACAACTAATAAATCACCATTTTTAGTATTTTTAATATTCTTTTCACCCATTAAATCAACATTTACAAAAGAATAATCTCCAAGTTCTGTATAACCATATTTGTTTTTACATAAAAGAAATAGAGTTAGAACTATAACATAAATAATTATAATTATTTCTAATAATGACCAAACCCAATTTAAAACTTTTTTCATACAACCACCTATCTTATATTATCATACCTTTTTAATTAATTCAATTACTTGTATCTTTTTTTACAATTACATATTTTGTTTCACTATCAATAATCTGTGCATTATCATATAACTTAAATACTACTCTATAAGTACCACTAGTTAAATTATCTGCTAAAGTAAAATCAATACTTTTACTATTAGAACCACCCATATTAATTAACATTTCATTTCCATTTGCAACATCTAAATTATTAGAAAATAAATTATTAAATGGAACTGATGTATAAGTTGTAGAATCTATATTAGTAGTATCTCTTTTATATACTTCTACTCTTATACTTGGATTACTTAATGCGGATGTATATTCTATACTATAAGTATTTGTTTTAGAATTATTCATATTTAGTGAAGTAGTTCCATCAACTACTTTAGTCTTATCATCACAATCAACAGTAATTGTATTCTCAGAGCTTACGACATGAACTGTAAATTCTTTAGTCACAGAGTTTTCTGTATCGGAATTATGTAATCCATCTTCACTAGCAAATAAAGTATATTTCATAGTATAGGTACCAGCCGGCAAATCTTTACCAACTGTTAGAGCTAAGCTCTTATTTAAGTTAGAAACTTTACCAGCAAGTCTTATTCTAAACACTCCATCACTATCAGCAAAATAATTTTTTCCCTCTATTTTTATTGACGTACTAGAAAGTAAACTTGAACTTACAATCTTTCCATCACTAGAATAAAAAGCTACATTTAATCCCATATTATTAGATTCATAATTAGTATCAATAATAGATTGCCTATTAGAAGTTTGATCATAATTAATACTTGTAGAATAACCAATATCATCAGTAATATTATAATATAGATAA
The DNA here is from genome assembly GCA_946630315.1 of uncultured Bacillota bacterium. GTDB lineage: Bacteria > Bacillota_I > Bacilli_A > RF39 > UBA660 > UBA3789. Next base: position 1,551 of record CAMOYT010000038.1, read on the forward strand.
CTATTATTATCGGTAATAGTCTGATTTAATAAAGCATTTGATTTATCATAAGTATTATAAATCATATCACTTTGTTTAATACCAAGTACTGTAAATATACTTCTTGCTTCACTATTTCTAAGTTCAAATAATATACTATTATTTAAATGTTCTCCTGTCTGATTTGAATTTTTCATATCTATTATGAATAAGAACTCTTCTATCGCTGTACCATCCGAGTAATATTTCTGATTGGCTGTAGCATCATCATATTTATTATTACTACTTGTACTATCCATCTTTATAAAATTACTAAGTCGATAAGTTACTTCTCCATAATTATTTAATTGCGTAACTGAATTATTATAGACACTATCAGTTATTTCATAATAGTAATATTCTGGTCTATTAGAATTTTGACCATAATCCAACATTGTAATCATTGTACCAGCAGGTAGTGGACTTGATAAAGTCAAAACATGATAATATTCATTATTTTTACCATAAATATTTTCATATTTATCAGTAGATATTAATGAAAAATATGTAGTAAATTGACTTTGATTAGTTATATTAACTGAAGTGGTTGCAGGCATCTCATATCTTTTATCATAAGTAATAGTAGCATCATAACTATCAACATCATCATATTTTTTGGCAACAATATCTACATTTATTGTTACAAGTTGAATCTTATAATCTATTTCATTTACTGGTATAGCAGCTTGTAACATAATAACAACTTTACCCATATCGCCATCACGATTAATATTTTTAGCATGATATAGATAGAACATTAAGGATGGAGCAATTTTTCTACTATCAGTTGTATAATCTCTAGTTCCTGTAAATTTACCAGTACCTTCACTTAAGAACTTAGTTGTACCATAACTTGTCCACTCTTGAGTCTCACTTTTTACTGAAAGACCTAAAGTATTATTAGCAGCGTCTTCTGTTTTACCTACTCTTGGAACTTCTGTTGAATCTACTAGGTTAACACCATCAACTAGTTCCTCACTATTGAAACCTAACATCGTAAATGTTGTGTCACCATCAGCAAAGTCTATCATCTGTAATTCATAAGTACCAAGGGACGAGTATTTAGATGCAGTAAGAGTAATATTATAATTAATTGCTGAAAGACCTATTACCCAACGATATCCTGTATCTCCAATTGGAGTTGGATCAATATACTTTGTACTAATTTCTGTATAGTCATCAGATAAGTAATTGGAATAGAATCCATCCTTCTTAATATCATGATTAACACTATGTAATCCTAAAACATAACTACCTCCAACAATAGCAAGTCCAGCATCTCCTGTATCACCATATGAAATACTATCATCATATAAACCATATCTATATGAACCATTAGATGAAGAATACATTCCAAAGAAAGTCATACCTGTAACTTTACCATAAGCTGTTGCAGCTTGATTTATTGTAACATTTAAATTTTGATTAGCTTTCATATAAAGTCTATTATTAACATTTTTTGTAACTTTCTTTGTATCATCGTCTATATCAACAGTTGCGGCAGTAATATTACCATCACTATCTTCTATTCCACTATAGAATTCTTTTAACATATTAGCATTGTGTTGTAATAAAAGAGTCGTATTATTTAGAATAGATAACTTATCTATCATATTGAAAGAATACATTATATCACTATATTCATTAGTACGGTCAGTTGCTCCAGATAATTCTATAACTGAAGACTTTATAACAAGTTCATTAGCTCTTTGAATAGAAATACTTTGATTTGGCTTATCGGCTGTACCTAAATCAGTAATATGAACAATAGAATCACCTGAAGAAGATGAAGCATTACCAGAACCAAAGATACTACCATTGATAACAAATTGATGACTATTGTCAATATACCCATTACCATTTATTTCAACATTAATTCCACCTGTAACAGAAATAAAGTTCCAGTCATAAGTTTCATTACCATTGGCATTGGATTCACCTCCACCAAAGACTGTTCCACTGATTATGATATCTCCTTCTAATAAATTAGAATTGTTAACAGCTTTTGATCCTATATTAGTTTGAGTCTTTCCATTAACAATTGCCATTTTGGGTCCACCATAAACATTACCATGAATAGTTGCACCAACGATATTAACAGTTGAGGTTGATGATGAATCAGTAGAACCAGAGTCTGCAGCATTACCAGCTCCGAATACACAGCCAGAGTTAGGAGCAACACTATCACTTGTTCCAACTTCTGTCGTACCATCTATAGTAATAGTTGAATTAGCATAAACTATTGCATTAACACCATTTCCACCAGCAAATAGGTTATTTTTAATTTTTCCATCAGTTACAAAAACTTCTGTATTTTTAGTAACTGTTCCTTCATTTCCTCCACCATAAACATTATCTAATATTGTAGTTGCATTTAAGTCAACTGATGTACTTTCATTTACTTTAGCAGCGTTTCCTCCACCATATAGGTCTGTAATTGTAGCATCTCCTGCTACTACTTTAGTAGAATTAACATCTGCTTCATTTCCTCCACCATAGACATTAGTAATAGTTCCTTTATTAATATTTACATTAGCGTCTCCTGTAAGGCCACCTAAGTTATTTCCACCATAAACATTACTTACAACAGGAGAAGAATTAGCACTATCATTAATTGAAAAATCACTTGTTGAATCAGTACTTAGTACTTCGAATGTAAAGGAATATGTTCCACCATTTGCTGTTAAAGTATTAGTACCATAATATTGATTTTTTTCTGTAATTGAATATATATCTCCATTAACTGTAATAGCACTATTACTATAATTACTATATAATTTTGAATTTGGAATAATTAAATCTAAATTCCACTTACTAATATCTTCACTTGTATTATTGGTTAAGGTAACTGTAACTTGTGAATAAGTAATATAACCAGGATTTGATGATAATCTCCAGCTTGAGTCTTCAACAGTCTTAGTAACACTAACATCATATTTGGCATCACTACCAACATTGACATTACTAGTCGTAACATTTCCAGTTTTGTTAGATCCACCAAAGACATTTCCAATTTTTCCGAAATTAGTATTAACATTTGTTGTTACAACGCCAGCTTCATTTCCACCACCATAGACATTACTAATTGTTCCGCCATTAATTGTAACATTTGAGGTTGTAGCTTCTGCATTATCACCACCACCAAAGACATCAGTAATAGTTGAATAATTGCTTGCTACTGTTGTTGTACCAACACTTCCACCTTGATTATTTCCACCATATAAAGATGTTGCATTTACATTATTTGTAGATAGATTAGTTGTATCGACATCTCCACTTATATTAGAACCACCAAATATCTTATTTGCATTTGTGTCACTGATTTTAACATTGGTAGAATTAACTCCAGCTTCTCTTCCTCCACCATAGACATCTATTACTTTTGGAGCAGTAATTGTAACATTTGAAGTTGTAGACTCAGCCTTATTTCCTCCACCATAAATGTCTCCAGTAATATTTAAATCATTAACTGTAACATTAGTCGTGGTTGTTTTTCCTGCTATATTGTTACCTCCATAAATATAATCAACATTACCAGAATCAACAACTACATTAGAAGTAGTAACAGTTCCACTTTCATTAGAACCACCATACAAATTAGTAACTGTTGAACCTTGAAGATGAATCTCTGTCTTTGTCTGACCAGTTTTATTTCCTCCACCAAAAGCATCTCCTATTGTTCCACCATTTAAGTAAACAACGTCTTCTGCTGTCGGACTTCCACTAGCATCAAAACCACCAAATACTTTGCCAATACTTCCATCATAAACATTAACTGTTATGTTACCAATTGAATGTGGAGTATTTGAACTATCTCCTTTACCTCCACCATAGACATTTTTAGCAATTGTACCTTTGTAGACATTAACATTTGTTGTATAGGTACTAGAAGTAGAAGATGATGAGGTAGCATTTACTGTACCATAAGCACTACCACCATAAACAGATCCATTAATTACTGGAGATGTGTCAGATGAAGATGAACCAATATTTACAAGAGAATTTTGTTGTAAATAGGTTTGAGCACCTTCTCCTCCACCATAGACATCAGTGTCTATAGTACCACCTAGGACATTTACATTGGATGAACCATAAACTGTTCCTCTAGTACGTGAACCACCAAAAATTGAACCTTTTAAAGTACCAGAATTAAAATTAATATTTGTATTTGAAGTAACAGAAGTCGTTCCTGCTCCAACATTATTTCCAGCTCCATAAATATTACCAATAATAGTACCTCCAATTACATCAATAGTAGCATTATTAGGGTCTGTATCTTGAAAACCTGCTTGTCCATAATTTCCTCCACCATATACATTACCATTAATTGTTGCTGTATCGGAAATTATTACATGCGAACTATAAACCTTTCCTGCATTAGTAGCATTTGAGTTACCATTACCTGCTCCAAATATACTACCTCGTTCTGCATTAAATCTGGTAGTATTAGATAAACTTTCATCCCCTATTGTTGAATTTCCACCAATATAAATTAAGGTGTGTCCACTTAGTTGACCATCACTTGAACCACCATTGTATGCATTGGAACCTCCAAATACATTATAGCCAATTGTTCCACCTGTTACAGAAACAATTCTATTTCCATATGTTGTTGTGGTGGCTGCTCCACCATATATAGTATTTATATATCCACCAAGCACATAAGCTGCTGTTGAGTTAGAAGATAAATCTCCCTCAACACATGGTCCTCCATTTAAGGCATTAATTCTACCACCAAGAACAGTTACACGACGTAGAGAATTTGAATTATGATTATAGCTTCTACCACCAACATATATGCCAGATGCTGATTCAGATGAAAAAGTCACATCTCCATATGTATAAGTAGGATTCCACCACCAACCACCAGAACTAGAAATAGTATAAGTAAGTCCATATTTACCACTTTTTATTAACATATCAGAAGATGGTGTTACTTTATCACTACTATTATAACTAGTTGAAGAATAAGAAGCTAAAGCATTAAAATATACAAGTAATTTATCATTATCATTATTTACTCTGTCATAGTCAGAACCATAAACCATTTTAGCTTGAACATATCCATAAGTACTAGTACCATAAGCTGTTAATAATGAGTTATAGACTCCACTTTCTACAATAACTTTATATTTTATAGGATTATATGAGCTACCATTTTGAGTTGTTCCAATAATATTTTTAAATATAACGTAATGTTCATCATTTGTACTTAAGAGATTTCTACCAATCTTTAAGTTATGTGAATTAGCATTTATTGTATAATTTTCATTATATGAAATATCTTCTCCAAATGGTGAATCATAATTTGAATTACCATAGTTATTATTTGAAGTACCTGCATAAGAACTAGCATAAATATTTTCAATAACCATATCATTATTTAGGCTATAGTTATTTGTATTAGTAATTCTATCATTAGTTGTAATAGCTGCCCCATCATAAGAACCTGTAACAGTCATAGGCTTTGATGAATTGGTAAAATTAGATAAATAAGTATTTGAATTAACATCAAATATATTCATATCTCTTGTTACTAAGTAATAAAAGTTATTTATATCATAATTACTATAATTAGTAGCAAAATCATCACTATTTTGAATCAATTTATAAGTATTTCCACTACTACAAGTAGTATTACTACAATTTTGTCCAGAACCATTATAATATAGTGAACTATCCCCACTTACATCTTCTTTATAATAGAAGCCTGTTAAATCAGTTATATTATCAATATCAAGTTCATCTGTTTCATGACAATCTTGATATTCAGTACCAGCTGGCGTTATATTGAATGTAGCATCATCTCTTCTATAACGTCCTCTACCTGCTGAAGTAAAGAAGTAATAAGTTTTTGAAGAATCATATTCTGTATCTTCTGTTAATTTGTAATATGTACAGCTACTATTATAACAGCGATTGCTATTTGAATTGTAATAATAGGTCCCATTTTGATAATATCCATTATATCTTTCGTAGTAACCTACAGTTGCTTCTTCGTAGTATTCTTCTCCATCTATAAATGAGTATTGATCTTCTTCTATTGTTTTAGTCTCACATACTACTTTTTGTTTTACCTTTTTCATGCCATAATCATCAAAAGAGCTAATTTTACTAGTATCAGTTTGAATATTCGCATCATACCAAATAGCATTCATAGTAATACTAATATTATTAGTATTTGAAACTGGAATTGTTAAATATCTTGTATAATAATCTTTATCAAAAGAAATAACTGCTCCAGAATAACTTGTAGCCCAACCATTAAAACCTTTACCAGTAGGTCTTGCACTAAATGGATTATCAATTAATTCAATTTTAACCTTTCCATCAACTATTGGATAATATCTATAATAAATATATTCCGTAGCATTTTCGGTTGGAGAAACATGGCCAACTAAACTACTATCATTATAGTCTTGGCCAAGATAGGCAATGGCTACTTGTACTAAATTAGATGATGAATATCTCAAACTATAACTTGGTAAATTAGCACTTGTTACTTCAGTATAGTTTTGTCCCATATAATAATTCCAACTAGACTCCAAATCATTTACATAGACAATTCCATTGCTTACTCCAGATTCGTGTACTGCTATACTATTTTGAGGAGCTTTTAAAACAAACTTTTTAGTAACAGGATTATTTTCAGTATTAGATGTCTTCTCATACTCTTTTAAAATAAGTTTACCATCATTAAATGTAAAATAATAATCAGTATTATTTTCATTAAATGTAGTTGTAATATTATCTTCAGTTACTTCTTTATCTCCTAAATAATATTTACTATTATTAACATAATAATTATTAGTAGATTTAGGATCTCCAGAAATATTAAATTTAAATTTATCATAAGAGAAATTATTAGAAGTTATATCAAATAAAGTATTATTAACATTACTTTCTAATTTATTAGAAAATAGACCAATATTATCAATATAAGAAGTATTTAAATCTAAATTTAAATAAATATTACTAATATTTAGATTAGATGATATTGTTCCACCTATTCCTCCAATAATATTATCTTTATTATAAGTAGTATCACTTAAATCAATGCTGCCACCTACAATAGATATATTATTTATACTACCAAGATATTTATTATCTTCATCTACTTCGCCAGATGAATTAATATTTCCAGCGATTAGACCAATGGACATTTTATTATCACTTTTTGATGACTTTATACTATAGGAAGAAATATTTAAATTGGTAATTGTTGCATTTTCAGTAGTAGAAAATAATCCATAATAATCAGTACCATTATAAGTATTGGCTTTATCTATTAAAATATTACTTATAGTATGTCCTCTACCATCTAAGCTACCTTTAAATATTTTACTATCATCTGTAGAAATAGTTCCGATACTACTAATTGAATGATTATCTAAATCAATATCTTCACTTATAGCATAATACTTAGTATTAAAACTATTGTAATCATCACCTTCAATTAGATTTTTAAAATATATTAATTCACTACCATTACTAATTAGATAGGGATTTTCTTTTGTTCCATTTCCAGAAGAAAAAGAAGTTGCAACTGTTACTCCATCCCACTTTTCTACTTCTGCAAGAGTTGATCTACTAACTAAAAAACTATATATAAAATAAACAAGTAATAAAACAATAAGAGCAGCAAATATACTTATATAAATAGTTTTTTTCTCAGAAATAACTTTATTCACTACTCTTCACTTCCTCCTGCTTAATAACTCTTTATCTTAACCATTCTTTCTATTTTATCTAATTCAAAAACATGTTTATTATCAAACCTTGTAGATACTTTTTTCATAAAATCGATTAATGTTTTAATCTGTTTAATACTATTTGAATCAGATTTTTTTATAACTTTAAATTTATTTTCATTATCAATCATTACTTTATACTTTAGTATCTTGTATATACCATCAAACATTTCATCATCATTATAAAGAATTGCATATGTAAGTAATCTCAAATAAACATGTAATGGACAATTATAAATTCTATTTCTAATTGTTTCTGTTAATCCAACTTTATCTAAATCATAATCATATATCTCATCAAATGGTGGATTTTCTATTGATTTAGTAAATTCTTCAACATTTCTATCTAGACTTAAAAAACATAGTTTATAAACATATTGATATTTTGTTAACCATTTCTTATTCATTTTAGCTTTTTGTACATGATTAGTTTTACATTTTAGAATAGATACTACTAAATCAATTGTTTCTTTATCTTGCGAATTCTTTTTCTTTTTATTATTGTCAGGTTCTTCTAAGAACTCATCTTCATCTAATATTTCAATATTTTCTTCTTTTTCTTTCTCTTCCGCTTCTTTTTCATGACTTTCATTTAAAGCTTCCATCTCATCTAATGATATTGTAACTGTAAGTCCAGTTGAAGGTTCTTCTTCTTTTCTTGGACTAGTAAATAAATCATCAGGTAATTTATCTTTTGACTTATCTGTTTTAATAATATATTTTTTTACTATACCATCAAAATTAATAAGTGCCAGAAATATAAATAGGATCAGAAATACTGCAATTGACTTTAAAATAAAACTTGGTGAAACAACTAATGAAACTTTTCCAATAATTTGATCTTTTTTTATTGGATTGTCTGCTAAATTATTAGCATCTCCTTTTAAGACATAACTGTTATTTTTCATACTTATTAATCTATGAGTAATAATTGCTCCATCATCGCTTTTATAGGTTACAATATCATTCAATTTAATATCATCTGTTATTTTAACAAAAACAATATCATTGACTTCAATCTCACCAGACATAGAACCAGATGCTACAACAAAATAAGTATAACCAAAAACATTTACATAATCTTTTTTCATAATATCAGTTACTACAAAAGTATAGACACTGATAGTTACTAATAAAACTAAAAAAGTTGTTGCTAATACTTTTAAAACATTTTTTAATGTCTTCATGAATTCACCACATTTCTATTCTTCAAGATATATTATAGCATAGTAAAATTTATAATTCCATAAAAAAAAAGATATTCGATAATATCTTACAAAATATCTAAATTTTCCCTATTTTCTGCTGCTATTTTAGTCATTCGATAAATATTATTAATAGTATTAATATTAATATTTGAATGCTCAATATTTTGAATCAAATTAATATATCTTAAAGTATCCATTGTAGAATCAATATTATCTTTATTAATTGACTCTTCAGTAACAATCAAATTAAGTAACTTATATTTTTCAGAAATTATATCAGTAATATTGTATTCTACTAAAGCATTTGTATCAATTAAAAAATCATTATTTGGATTAAAAATAAACTTAAAATAATTATCTACATTAGAATATAGATCTTTATCGCTAAAGTTTTCATTAGTAGTAAACATCTTTTCAATAAAATAAAACGAAGATAAACTAATCATAAATAAATCATAAATACTAGCAGATTCATTTAATTTATTTAAATTAAAAGTTATTTCTAGATCATAATATTCATCATATAATTTTTTTATTTTTTTTATTTCTTCATTCATCTTTAGCATAGCATTTTTCTTTTTTACTTCATCTTTTCTTGAAAAAATTCCAATACCACAGGCTTTTAAATATTCCTTGTAAATTTTAACTCTATTTTTTTCTTCTTTATCAAGATCCTTTTTCTTATTTACAAAACTTGTTTTAGCGCTATCCTTATCTTTATATCTTTTTAATAAATCAGTTATTATAAATTCATAACTATAATACTTTTTTAATTCATTTAAAGTTAGATATAGTCCCATAGTTGAATTATTATAATTAGCCTTACCATATTCATCTAATGAGTTATAATCACTTGTAAAAGTATTAAAATTTTTAATTCTAGCAGGACTATTTTCTAAATAATCATTCATTTTAATTTTATCATCAAGAAATTTCTTAGTATTATAATATTCATCTTTAGCAATAGTACTTCCTATTTTATTTCTTGCGTTAATATACTCTGATATTACAGTGTTTTTATTTAGATTTAATTCATTTAATTCTGATGTTATCTTTTTATCTACATACTCAGAAATATTCTTTTTATATTTATTTACAATATTAATCAAGTTCATCTTTAATTGTAATTTAATATCTGGACAATTAAAATAAATAGATTCAAAAATATCATTCATGTTATTAAATTTAAAATTTTTAAAATAACTATCCATATATTCTTCTGTAAACATGGTATATTTAAAATCTTCTAGACTAAGTCTAATATTTATTTCTTTAAACTTATCAAGAAATTTTTTAATAGCCATATTAAGTTCATCTAAAGATGTTTCATCATTAATTGAGGAGATTATAAAATCTAGCTTTAATTTAAATGAGTTGGAAATGTTACATGTTAGTTTTACTAACTCAAATAATTTGTTAACATTAGATAATTCTTTATTATATTGATTAGTTTTATCAATAGGCATAATTCTTTTTAGCCTAGTAACCATTTCATTTTGAATAAGTACTTTATAATTTTTAAATTTTATATTTTCTTTATTTATATAGTTGTTTCTTTCGATAACAGCATTTCTATGGAATTTTTCTTTTAGTCTTTTGGTGCCTTCTTTTGTTTCTAAAATAAAATTATCTATATGATTTTTATTAACATTAATTTCTTTAATAATTGGATATTCATCTAATTTATTCATCTTTTTTTTCCTCCTCTAAAGAAATAATGTTACTATTTAAATATTGTATATGTTCTATAACTTTATCATATAAAGTAAGTAATTCATTATCATCTAAATTTTCAAAAGTAATATTTTTTTCCATTTAACCACCTCAATATAATAGAATAAAAAGCCTTCAAAAGAAGGCTTTAAAATCTTTTAATTAAGCATTAGCATTTGAATCAATACTAAATGATAAGTTATAAGATAATGATCCACCAGAAGCCTTATCTTCACAGTCAACATCTTGTCCTTCAACCCACATGTAAATTCTTACCTTAGTAACACCTTCATCAATATGGAATGCATTTAGGTATGCAGTTGTTGGAATACCAGCTGCAAGACTACCATTTGTTTTCATTGCTGTAAAATATTTAGTATCATCACTTTTTAATGATTGATCTGCACTTTCAGCGATAGTTGTTTTGACACCATTATATGCTAGTTGAGTTCCACCTGCTGCTGTTGTTGTAATTCCATAAGTATTTCTTGCATTATCAATTCCAGATGCTGTATGAACATCATAATTTGGTTCCCAAATATATGGTGTACCAGGTGTCTTTAAAGCTTGTGCTGCACTTGCAGCAGAACCATAAGCAACATTTCCTTCAGTAATAAAAGCTACACGAGCAGCATTTTGAATACCAGAATCAGTTGTTGCAGCTGTTGCTTTAACTGATGAATTACTTGTTAAGTAAATATCATGTGCTTCATTAGATTGGAAGAATAAATCAAATGCTACAAAGTCTCCAGTTGTTGTTGAGTTAGTTTCAGTTGACTTTGTTGCAGTCAAAATATTGTTTCCTGTACTTTTGTTAGTAACAATTGTACCTTTATACATATTCATAAATCCAGTTGCAGAATCAGTTTCTCCTGCAGTTGAAACTGGGGCCATTACTCCACCTGTTCCATTAGGAAGTTGGTTCGTAACTCCTGACCAATTAGCACCAGTTATATCTGTATTAGTTACAACTGATTTCCAGTTAGTAGCATCTGTTGAGATTTGTAAACCAGTACTTGTTGTAACTGTAACATCAACGCTTTCAACTTTAACAGTTCTATTAGCTGTAAACCATGCATATGTACTTGCAGTTAAAATTATACCAGTAAATAAAATCATAATAAATGCTAAAAGTATTCTTCTTCTTTTACGATTATTTTTAGATTCATTTTTTTTCATTTCATTTCACTCCTTATTATCTCTTACTTTTATTAATATGTTCCTCGGTAATATCCATATGCATTTTAATCTCTCCACCTAGGAGTTCATTTTTGCACTCTGGATCATCACCTTCAATCCAAACAACAATAGTAAATCGGTCTTTTTCTTTAGGCTTAAAATTCTTTCTTTGTTCTAAAACAGCTATTGACTTAGAAGTAAACTCTTTAGTTCCCTCTTCAGCTTTACCTGTTATAGGGCTTTTCTTGGCATATACAATTCTGTTGCCATTCCTAATAATCATTACTCTGACAGCCTCATCTACTTTTCTTATGGTGTCATCTATATCAACTTCATACCAATAATGAACAGTCTCCTTACCGGCATTTATAACATAGAATGTATAAGCAATATAATTATCACCATTATGAGCACCTGTAGATTCAGTATCAATATTCTGAGGTAACCATTTAATAGATATATTATCCATATAATCTATTGTTCCAGCAGCAAGCTCTCTAGTCTTACCACTCATCTTCCCATTTTCAGATAAAAATACATTCTTTCTATCAGATAAATTCTTATCAAGATTAACAGTAAATCTTCCACCTTGGTAAACAATATATAAGAATAAATAAATAATAGAAATAAGAATCATAAGTAAAAGAAAAACTATAAAAATTATTTTTTTAAAAAGTTTCTTTTTATAAACTGTTTGTGCCTTAACTTCGACTTCTTTATTCATAATATTCACCACTTTTATATACTATTTTCACATATTTTAATCAAATCAACCCTTCCTACTATGTCTATATTAAATTTAACACATTTGAATTTAATTTTCAACACAAAAATTAAATTATTATAAATTAAAAATGTAATATTACAATTGATATAAATTAAAAATGTAATATTACAATTGATATAAATTAATAGCTTATTTTTAATTTATTTATAATTAATCGAATAGAGTAAATTTCTGTTCGTTGGCCCTCGATTTTGTTTCACACTTCCT